>JAWOIK010000323.1:0-5579 GCA_046484705.1 Ignavibacteriaceae bacterium
GGCCAAATCAGATCTGAGAACTAGGCCAATCTATCATCGAATACGAGTTTATATTGAGGCGCATCTGATAATTGTTTTGGCGTCTTTTCCCGCCGTCGGCGCTGGCGACCTCTTGGCCGTTCAGGTAGAGCTTCATGATCTTCTTCGACGCGCTGTACACGCCGACCACGTGCGACCAGCGGTCGGCGGGCATTGAAGATAATAAACATGCAGTATATAGATTTTGGGTAGTTGACCCGGTTATAATTGAGGATATTTATTTTGCTGATTTTCAAGGCAATAAAGATCCTGGATTGACTCAATGCCCAACACATACTCTAAAAATTCATACAGGCAGACATAATACCAGCTCAGGTACTTTAATTAATCATACTGCTCATCTGCAAATCTATAATGGTACTAGTTGGGCTACAATCACAGAAGTTTCACTTCCAACTGATGGGGGCACTACTACTCTGGATTGGGAAATTCTCAAAAATTATGTTCAACCTTATCAGGATTTCAAATTCAGAACAATTAAACAACTTACAGACAGCGAATTTTCAACTACTGAATACGAGGAAACATTTACATTTGCCCAAGGTTATGAAGGGGATATAACATCCCAATTACATGAAGATGGAAATCTTGTTACATTCACTGGGACATCTACAGTTAATGAAATTCTTATACGTCTAAATGCAACCTCTCTGCCAACACTGAAACCCAATGGAGCCAGTTCAACCGAGACTATTTTGGGACCCGGAACTTATTGGATACAAGTTACACCTTCTGGAGAATTTGATTGCCCCCTTAAAGAAGAATTGTATGTTCTGGACTTAGATGAATCAGGCATACAAGATTATATAGCTAATAATGGAGATACAGTGCAGATTAGAGAAAGAGGTTCTGAAATCACTATTCCATTGAATATCAACTATAGTTCAACCCAAAGTATTAATGTGAAAATTGACAATAGTTCATACTTGTATGTCCTAAGTGATAAAATTACAATCAATGAAAAAGATATTTGGTCCGGCACAGTCCAATCCCCACCCCTTAAAGAAGGAACATATGATATATTTGTTACAGACGAAAATGGTAACATTTCCAACCTTTTAAAAGAATTGAAGCTTAGCGAACCTGAGCCAATCAAATTTAATCTTGAATCATTTTCCAACCAGATAAAAATTACTAATATCAGTGGTGGAGGTGGTGGGCATTTATATAATGGATCAGATATAATCAATGGTACGGTAATCACAACCCAGAACATCGGAACTAATCAAATTACCATAACAGATGGCTTTGGAAATTCAAAAACCAACCCTGTTTCTGTGATTGGCCCAATATCTATAAGCGGTCGAAATCCAACCCGCCCTACATGCCATAACGGTTCGGATGGGTCATTCGAATTTTCGGTAAATAAATCTGAGGGAACGATTGGTGTTACCGTCACCAAAGGTAATGACCCCATAAGTCAAGAAAATATTGTTATTAACCAGGTTAATAAGACAGTTAAGATTAATAACCTCATAGCAGGTGATTATAACATTACCGTTACCGACACCCGTAGTGGATTTAATCCTTGTAGTTTGACCGAATCATTTACAATCCCGGAAAGAGATGCTGTCTCCATCAATTCGATCGATATAACAAAAGTTGGGGGTAAGGGAACTAATACCGGAAGTATTACGGTATCCGCCAGCGGGGGTAATGGGGGGTTATATAGTTTCTATTTATTTGATGAAATCAATCAGCTAAAGGAATCTGTGCTTAATAAAGTTTCCAGTGCAATTTTCGAAAATTTACCAGGATCCCCTGATCCTGGTAAAAAATATTATATCGATGTTAAAGATAGTAACGGCTGTTTCAATTCAGGCGGTATTCCGGATAACCGGATGGAAGCCCGGGTCCAGGAGCCGGCAACTGCATTGACATTAAATGGAGAATCTACTGACCCATCGTGTTATGGTTATAGCAACGCCATAATTACATTAACTGCCAGTGGCGGATGGACTCACTTAGAGGATGTTCAATACAGCGCTGATGGTGAAACATGGCAGTCAAACCGCACATTCGGACCTTATCCCGTAGGCATCCGGACATTCCATGTAATAGACAAGTATGGAGGAACTGACTTCGTTGATGTAACTATCAGCCAGCCTGACCCTTTACTGGTGGAGGTGCATACAATAACTAATAACCCCTGCCACGGTGAGAACATAGGGGAGATTATATACAGGGTTTCCGGTGGTACGACGCCTTATAGATTATTTAATGGTGCCACCAAAATAGGTGATTCCTTTACATTAAGTGACGACTTCACTTACCTGAAAGCTGAAAATCTGCCTGCCGGAACTTATGAAAATTTCATTATCAAAGATGAAAACGGGTGTTCAGAAACTGTACCCTCCGCTAATGTATCCGAACCAGAAAGGCTTAGGATAGTAAATATTCAAACGACTCATACCACCTGTGAACTGGATAACGGAAAAATTATGGCAGGTGCAGAGGGAGGTGTAAGCCCATATAGTTTTACATGGTCTCAGACAGGAAGTGAGTTTTTGCAAGTTGATTCGCTTATGGAGACAATTGATGTTTCTTTTATTGATAGTCTGAAATACGGGCAATATAATTTGCAGATTGAGGATTCTAATCAGTGCCAGACAAAAGACATAATTGATGTTCATCCATATGTTAACCCCACTATAGGTTCAGCTCCTGTCGTGAATCCAACATGTTTTGGTGACACAGATGGTTCGGTTGAAGTCATCCCAATAATAGGAAGTTCACCCATTGCCATGTATGAATTACGCGATACAATCAATGAATTAATAAGTAGTAATAACACCGGAAGGTTTGACGGGCTGGCAGATGGCAAATATCATTTATATGTGACTGATACAACGGGCTGTGAATCAAATTCCCCACGTCCAGTAAGTCTTCGTCAGCCCGATTCACTGATCATAGTTAACAATTCTGTTTTCCATGTTATTAGCAAAGGCGAAGGTACCGGTTATATTAATAATACCATAAAAGGAGGAAATGAGGGAGCGAACGAGATCAAGCTGATATCATCATCGGATATTACATTAAGTACTATTGAGAGAACAAAAAACAATCCTTTTGAATTTACAGGATTGTTTGCCGGTAACTATTCAATTCATGCAGTTGATCCAAAGGGTTGCGAATTTACGCTTGCTAATATTGAAGTTGCTGAACCTGATACCGCACTGGGATTCACGATCATAAATAAAAATGATGCTTTATGCAAAGCACAAACTGGATCCTTTACTGTCGAGGCTTACGGTGGATGGGGAGGTCCATATGGATATAAGAGAATCAGCGATTCGGAGTTTATGCAAACAAATACTTTCAGGGGTTTGAGTGCAGGGAATTATCAGCTTACTGTAAGAGATTCAAGGGGTGGCATCTTCACTGACAGCATTTTAATTTACGAGCCGGTTGACAGCCTTATGGCATATATGACAAATAATAATCCACCGACCTGTGGAAATAACGGCAATATTACACTATACATTTCCGGGGGCACATCCCCCTATAACCTGATCAAAAAAGGCGAAAGCGACACTATTTTTATTGCAGAACCTCAAGAACTGCAGGTAGACAGTCTTGGTGCCGGCGAATATATTTTTTATATAACCGATGCAAATGGATGTGACTTTGTTCTTGAAGCTTCATTGCCGGGAACTGATCTATTGGAAATTGATGGTTTTAATATAAAATACCCTGCCGAACCAGGTGAGTCTGATGGAGAAATAGAGGTAATGGTATCCGGGGGAAATCTACCATATTTATTTTCCTGGAAAGATATGGAGGGAGCAGAATTTCCGGAAACAGGAGCAAATCTTATTGGTGTTCCATCTGGTAATTACCTGGTAACAGTTACCGAAAAAAATGGATGCATCCAGTCAGCTTCAGGGTACCTCCCGGATATTTATGATGTCCCTTTAAAGCTGGTTGACAAAAGAGATGAAACCTCCTACCAGGCAAATAATGGTTATGCACTCCATATTTCGGATATTAATGTCTTAACTGAAGTAAAAATTATAACACCGACTTCAGTGGTATTGAGATTTGATATTACAGATTCCACCGAATTGTTTTATTCCAGGGAAGATACATTATACCTTCAAAACCTGCCTGGTGGTAAATATAGAATACTGGCAACCGATACTCATGGTGTCACTGCTTATAATGAGTTTTTTATAAAACCTTATGCAGAGTTTTTGGCAGACGAGGTTCAAATATCACATGCAAGGCGAATAGATGAGGGCAGTGGCAGCATTACTGTTTTTGTCTCGGGGGGAGTTGGAGAATATGATTTCATCTGGGAAAGCTTAACCGCGAATGTTGACACTTTATATACTGAAGGGTTTGAAAATACCTCAACTCTTTCCGGTGCCTATGCAGGACTATACAGGTTCACCGCAAAAGATAAGTATCATAACATTATTTCCGACACATATGAAATCAAGCAACCTGATGCTCCATTAAAAATAACAATAACTGAATCAGCAAATGTAACATGCAAAAATAAAAGTAATGCCTATACAATTGCCGATGGCCGGGGCGGATGGGGCAATTACCAGTACAGGGTTGATTTCCATGAAGCTTTTTCTAATGACCCAATGTATACCAATCTTGATGCCCGGGAGTACTATTTTTACGTGATAGACAGATCAGGGGTGCAAGATAGTATAGCAATCACTATTACCGAGCCTGATTTTTTAAGAGCGGCTATTGAATCTATCGACAGTGTACAATGTAAGGGTTTTCATGATGGAAATTTCCATTTTAATATTTCCGGAGGAACAGAACCTTACTTTTTTTCCGAGGCACAGTTTTCAGGATGGAATGAAGGAGCAGTAGCGCAAAACTATTCCGAAGGAACATATACTTTCACTTTTACCGACAGTAACCAATGTGTCGGCATGGATACACTGACAGTATACATGCCTGAGCCTGATTCGCTTCTGTTCCGCGACATTATTGTCAACCATACAACTTGTGATACCGATAATGGTGCCATTGAAGTAACCATGCGTGGAGGTACAAAACCCTACAGATACCAATGGTACAATATAAAAAATGAATCAATTGGTAATTCAGACTTTATTTCAGGTATGGCGCAGAATGGTTATTATTACCTGGATGTTTATGACCAAAATAATTGCCACACAGAATTTGAGCAAAGCATCAAACCTTCATCTAAACCTGATATAACCAAAATTGATCTTACCGATGTTATCTGTTTTGGCGATAGTACCGGTACCGCAGAAGTCACTGACATATTGCCCGGCGAACCTTTTGCACCCTATACAATTACATGGTCACACGGACTCACCGGAGATTTTGCCGGGGGATTTGAGAAGGGAGTCCATCATGTATCAATTAGTGACACTAATAATTGTGTTACAAAAAAGTTTTTTCATATTGACAGTCCCGACAGGCTCCTGGCTTCAGTTACCGGCACCAAAGATGCTCACTGCTTTGGATATAACGATGGATTTCTGGAGGTTCAGCCTCATGGCGGAGTAGGCGAATATGAATACAACTGGTCAAACGGGTCGACA
>JAWOIK010000002.1:0-5875 GCA_046484705.1 Ignavibacteriaceae bacterium
GCTTTGAGCCGGGCAAAGATATAGATATAGTGATAACAGGAATCCGCCCCGGTGAGAAGCTCTATGAATAACTACTCACAAATGAAGAGGGTATAAACAGCACAAAGCACGAGAGAATCTTTGTAGCTAAGGCAAATCATATAGATGATACCCTTATTGAAAAGACAATACCCGACTTGTATGACGGCAGGGCTCCTAAGACTTTCGAGGAAACAGTTACTTTTTTGAGGCAATTCCTCCCGGAATTTAGGAAAAATAATTGACAAATAACTAAATATGAGTAAAAATAATACTCATAAAGAGTATTATTTTATGTAACGGAGATGTTCCTATTTGTTGGATACCATAATTACCTCAAAAACACGAGTAAAGCTGATTTTAAAGTTCTTTTTAAACCCTGACACAAAAGCACATTTGAGAGAATTGGCTAATGAGTTTGGTGAATCCACTAATGCAGTAAGAGTGGAACTAAATCGTTTGTCGGAAGCAGGACTTCTTGAATCGACAAAAGAAGGAAGAACAAAAAAATATAAAGCGAATATAGCACATTCTTTATATTCTGATTTACATAGTATAGTAAAAAAATATTTGGGGCTCGATCAGATAATAGAGGAGATTGTAGAGAAACTGGGAAACGTAGATTTAGCTTTAATTACCGGAGATTACGCTAAGGGAATTGATTCCGGGATAATAGATCTTTCCATTGTAGGAGAAATAGATAAAGCATATTTAAATGTACTTGTAGAAAAAGTAGAACAATTAACCAATCGCAAGATCCGCATTTTAGTTATGTCAAAAGAGGAATACTTAAGATATGAAAAAAACTTAATAGCGAAAAAAGCCTTGGTAGTGTGGGGGAAAAAAATGAAAACCCCTGCACATGTAGAAAGTGGAAAGTAGAAGCTGTATAGGTCATTTTTCTTTAATTTTTCGATGAGTTGAATTCTTGAGAATATGTTATATTAGATATAATATACGAAGTGCCGAAGAGTGCCGAAGAGTGCCGAAGAGTGCCGAAGAAGCATGCAAGGAAAGGAGGCGCCTGATGAGTTTACAAAATGCCATTCAAAATGGAGAAGGCAAGAATCTTGAATTTAAAGTTGAACTACCAAAAAGCAATACGTTAGCAAAAACAATCATTGCGTTCTCCAATACTGGAGGAGGCAAGCTCATTATCGGTGTTAACGATCAAGGTGAAATTATAGGACTCGAACCGGATGTGAACATTTTCGAGCTAAAAGATAAAGTGGCTTCAATCATTTATGAAACATGTTATCCAACCGTTCTTCCTGATATTTATACGACTACGATTGATGATCATTTACTGCTGATTATAGAAGTGTACAGAGGTAATCTATTGCCCTATTATTTAAAAAACAAGGGCAAGGACGAAGGCGTTTACATTAGAGTTGGGGCAACAAATCGCAAGGCTAGTCATGAGAATATTCTTGAACTGGGAAGACAGCGAATGAATATTAGCTTTGATCAGGAAGCCAATAGAGAAGTGACTCTTGATTCTTTAGACATTTCTTCATTAGAAGTAAGGTTTGCTCAGTTGGGGAAAGTGTTAGACCAACCAGTTATGAAAAATCTAAAGTTGGTTATTGAAGACAATAACACAATCTATCCATCCAATGGATTATTAATTTTACTCGGGGAGTTTGAACATGTCAGGATGAAGTGTAGCAGGTTCAAAGGAACCTCAACGGATGTTTTCTTGGACCGAAAAGAATATGAAGGTGATTTGTTCACACAGCTTGAGAATGCTGAGAATTTCATAAAGAATTACATCAAATTGAGTAGTGAAATCAAAGGTTTGCAACGAGAAGATCAATATGAAATTCCCTTGGAAGCCATTAGGGAGAGCCTTGTCAATGCAGTTGTTCATAGAGATTATTCGAATGACGGTAGGGATATAAAGATTGGCATTTATGATAACATCGTCAATGTTGTTTCCCCGGGTGGGTTTCCAAGTACTATTACTCAGGAGGATATTCTTGAGGGACGCTCTGAAATCCGGAATAAAGTAATCGCCAGGGTTTTTAAGGAACTGAACTATATCGAACAGTGGGGAAGTGGTATCCGCAGAATTAAATCGAGCTGTAAGGCAAGAGGTTTGAAAGAGCCTGAAATTACTGAAAAAAATGATTTTGTTGATGTAAGGTTGTATAGAGAATATACCACACAAAAAGAACATAAAGAAGAACTTTTGATTTCAAATGAGTATGAAGAATCAATTCTTAAGTATTTGAAATCAAATCAAAACAAGATTACGACAAAAGAAGCTCAGGCTGTTTTAGGCTTAGCTGAAAGACGATCTCGCGAAATATTGAAAGAGATGATTGACAAAGGTATTGTTGAGCGAGTCGGAGAAACGACGAATACGCATTATCGCATGAGAAATTTCGATTCCAAATAATCACATGGCTTCCCAAAGGAGTAAAGGTTTAATCCCATCCGATCAACTAAAGAAACCGGAGGTTTCACAATGTACAGTGATACAAGTAAGCTATTAGTTTGGCAAAAATCACATGAACTTGTGTTAAAGATATACGAAATTACAAAAGAGTTTCCGATTGATGAACAATTTGGCTTAACATCGCAAATTAGAAGAGCGGTTGTATCTATTCCGAGCAACATTGTTGAAGGTAAAGCAAGAGGATCTAATAAAGATTATAACAGGTTTTTGATGATAGCGAGAGGTTCACTTGAAGAGGTAAAATATCAGTTGTTATTAGCAAAAGATTTGCAGTATATAGATGAGAAGAACTATAAGGAAGTATTGAACTTATCAATGGAAACAGGAAAATTGTTGGCTGGACTGATTAAGACTTTGGAGTAATGTTTTTCCATTCCAACTTTCTACTTTCCAACATTCCAACCGACATTGAAGGAGGCACGACTGAAATGTCAAAAAAAATCTACCTGTCCTCCCCCCACATGAGTGATGAGGGCTACGAGATGGAATATATAAAAGAAGCATTCGATACCAACTGGATATCACCTCTTGGACCGAATGTGAGTGAATTTGAGAAAGAGTTCGCAGAGAAAGTCGGCATTAAATCAGCCGCCGCACTTTCATCGGGAACAGCAGCTATTCATTTGGCATTAAAAGCTGCCGGAGTAAGTGCAGGGGATATAGTATTTTGTCCCAGCTTTACATTTTCTGCAACTGCTAATCCAATTATTTATCAAAATGCAGTCCCGGTATTCATCGATAGTGACTATAAGACTTGGAATATGTGCCCTAAAGCATTAGAAGAAGCTTTTAAGAAATACACTCCAAAGGCAGTATTAATAGTTCACTTATACGGACTATCTGCAGATATAGATAAAATATTAGAGATTTGCAAGAAGTATAATGTCCCTTTGATTGAAGATGCCGCGGAAAGCTTAGGAACCTTATATAAAGGTAAACATACAGGCACATTTGCCGATTATGGTATCTTCAGCTTTAATGGCAATAAAATTATAACCACATCAGGTGGAGGAATGCTTGTAAGTAATAACGAAGAGAAAATTGTTAAAGCTAGATTTTGGGCTACACAAAGCAGAGACAAGGCTAGACACTATCAACATAGTGAACTTGGCTTTAACTATAGAATGAGTAATGTCGTTGCTGGGATAGGCAGAGGACAATTGAAGGTTTTAGGCCAAAGAGTTGCTAAGAAAAAATACATCTTTGAATACTACAAGAGAGAGCTTGGACAATTAGAGAATGTAGATTTCATGCCTATTAATGAGTGGAATGAACCTAACTATTGGCTTAGTTGTATGACTTTAAGTGGTAAAGTTAGGCCATTAGATATAATCTTAGCGCTGGAAAAGGAAAATATCGAATCCCGTCCAGTTTGGAAGCCGATGCATCTGCAGCCGTTTTTTGCTGAGTATGATTATGTTGGTTCAGATGTGAGCGAAAAGCTGTTTGAGAATGGTGTGTGTTTACCGAGTGATACAAAAATGACAAGAGAAGATTTATGTTGGATTTGTTCAATAGTGAAGGGGTTGTTTTAATGAAGATATTAGTTATAGCGGCTCATCCTGATGATGAGGTTTATGGAATGGGTGGTACGATAGCAAAGCTATCAAATGATGGCAATGAAGTCCATGTATTAATTGTAACGGATGGTTCTACTATTCAATACAAGAACCATTCGCAATTAGACCAAATTATTACTAATAAAAAAAATGAAATTGAAAAAGCAAATAGAATCTTAGGGACAAAAGAAATACACTTTGGAAATTTACCTGATATGCGTCTTGATAGTATTGACCATATTGAAATTAACAAAGTGATTGAAGAAGCTGTTAATGACATTAACCCTCAAGTAGTGTATACGCATTTTTATGGAGATGTGAATCTAGATCATCAAAGAGTCTATGAAGCTACACTAGTAGCGTGCCGACCTATTCCGAATCAAGTGGTTAAAGAGATATTTTGTTATAGAGTTCCTTCGTCAACTGAATGGGCCCCTCAAAACGAAACTTCATTTTTTAGAGCTAATGTAATTAACTGTATCGAGAATTTTGAGAAACAAAAAAGCGAAGCAATTGAAGCCTATAAAACAGAAATACGTGAATATCCGCATCCGCGTTCTGTACGTGCCGTGAAGGCACTAGATCTCGCTTTAGGCTTGAAATACGGCATTGGCCCTGCGGAAGAGTTTATCTTGTTGAGAAAAATTAATAGTTAGTAGGTGAGTCATGAGATTTATCGAGTTGGCATTGGCACTATTGTTGTTAATGATACTTTCACCATTATTAATTATAGTTTCTATCATAATAAAAATCTCTAGTCCTGGTCCTATTTTGTTTAAACCAAAAAGAATCGGTTACAAAGGTGGGGCTTTTACATTATATAAATTTCGTAGTATGTATTTGAATAGTGGCGAGATAAGAGTGACAACATTAAAAGATGATAATCGTGTATATCCATTCGGTAGATTTATTAGAAATACCAAAATAGACGAATTGCCCCAACTTATTAATATTATCATTGGAGACATGTCTTTTATTGGACCGAGACCAGAGGATGAGAAAGTGTATGAAAAATATTTTATTGGTAAATATTTAAAAATATACAGCGTGAAACCCGGGTTATCAAGTCCAGCCAGTCTTTATGATTTCACCCATGGTGAAATGCATAAGGATAGCAAAGATTATGTTGAAAATTTTCTTTACAAGAAACTAGAATTAGAATTGTATTATTCAAAAAATAAAAATATTGCTTATGATATGAAAATCTTTTTTAAAACGATATATATAATAATCTTAAAAATATTCGGTATTAATCAATTTAGTCCTCCGAAAGAAATGAGATATATAGGGGAAAATCATGAAAGAATATGATAATACTAATTCAGAAAAACTAAATATCATTGTTCTGACACAGGAAGAGCATTTTTTTATTCCAAGAAATATTTTTAAGGCATCTAAGGTTGCGAATGTTAAATGTGTTGTGAATAACATAACTAAATCATCATTAACGAATAAGCGTAGTGACTTTCTCAAGTGGTTTGGAATAGCCCAATTTGCAAAGATGGGAATACTTGTTGTTATAAAAAAAATCATGAGTCTAATTGACCGATTAGCAAATTATAAAACATTTAAAGGCGAAAATTCTATAAAAGATATGGCAGGATATTTAGGAGTTGACTATAAAGAAATCTCTGATGTGAACAGCGATGAATTTGCCGACTATGTAAAAAAGAATAATATTGATTTAATTGTTTCATATTCAGCGCCACAAATCGTTAGGGAGAAAGTACTTAGTATACCTAAGTATGGAATTATTAATGTTCATGGAAGTTTGCTTCCGGAATATCGTGGTGCCCTACCTTCTTTTTGGTATTTATACAAAAATGAGAAATTTGGA
>JAWOIK010000004.1:0-11744 GCA_046484705.1 Ignavibacteriaceae bacterium
AGTTGATTTTGTTTCCTCCCCCCAGAAGGGGTTTTGGAAAGGTATATTATTCTGAAATGATGATGGCTTTAAATTTCTATATCCTTCATAAACATAAATGCCGTAATAAAATCCAAAATTGTTAATTGCTTGAAATTGAAAACCACCCAGGGTTGTATCTATTACCTTTGGTCCCTGAAGAAAAGTAAAAAATAATGCTGGCGGATCATCCCCTATTTCAATATCATTCCCATCATTAAAAGTATAGCTTGAAGAAATAGTGGTATCGCAACCAACAAGATCATCCTCGTGGTGTCCAATATCCGGATCTGCCCAAATAGAAAAATAAACGTTGTTTAAACTATCGGAGATCAGCCCGCGGTTGATAATTGAATACATAATAAAAATTGTATTCTGTAAATGACTTTCGCTGCTTGCAAAAACTGTTTGCTGTATTTCTATACCGACAGGAAAAGTATTTTCAATTCTTCTGTTGTGTTCAGATTCAGAGTCATTGTAAACAGACCAGACGGTAATATCTCCCAATAAATATGGCATATCTTCATTAGTGTCCCAGATTCCATTCAGGTTTTTATCAACCGGATTATAAACTCCGTCAAAGTCGCCATCGTAGAACAGGGCACCGGACTTAACCGCATCTTTCCAATCCTGCCAGGATTTTCCAAATGGCGGATCGGATTTCCGGACAACATATAATTCATTACTAAGATCTGTTGTATCATTTGCAATCCCAGGTAAAAAGTCCCTTACCAATGATAGGTATAAAACATTGCTCATCCATATTTCGTTATTCGTTTTGCCGGTTAAGCTTAATCCTCCGGAAAAAAGAACTCTCTCACCAGCTAACTCACCATAATAATTATCATTATTTGTAACGGCTGTCATGCCAATATTATTTATAGGAAGTTTAAAATTGTTCACATCCAGAATAAAAAAGCTACCAACCTTTCCAGTGGAATCAGCAGCAAAAAAATTCCCGGCAAACACGGATATTGGGTTGATAAAGACCAATAATACAGCAGTAAGATTAATCAGTAAAAGATTTATAATCTTCATTTTATTAGTATCATTTTTTTAGTTTCAATGAATGAACCGGCATTAAGTTGATAGAAATAAATTCCGGATGCTTGATCCCGGATTCCAGATGAAGCGTTGAACTCTACTTCGTGATAACCAGCTTCTTTATACTCATCAACTAATATTGCAACTTCGCTACCAAGTACATCATATACTTTTAATGTAATATCACCGGCTGCCGGTAATTGATAACCGATCACTGTACTTGGATTAAACGGATTGGGAAAATTTTGGTGAAGTGTAAATGTTAGAGGAGCAATGTCAACTGCAACCATCTCTGAGTATTCAAATGTTCCATCAAAATCAATTTGTTTTAACCTGTAATAATATTTTCCCGGAGATACTTTCTCATCAATAAAAGAATAATGACTGGTTTCTGTTGTTGTACCGTTACCTTCAACAAAACCGATTATTTTCCAGGGAACTGAAGTGTCTTTTCTTTCGATCGAAAATCCATAATTGTTTATTTCAGTCGCAGTATTCCAAATTAAATTAACTTTGTTACTTTCCAGACATGCCGTGAAAGAAATCAACTCTACGGGTATTCCTCCATTTATTGTATGCAAAATACATCCATCTCTTCCCGCTATCCAACCGGTTGTATTATCTATAAAACAAATAGAGTATAGAGTCATTGAGGTTCCACTTTCTTGAAAAATCCAGGTTGTTCCGCCATCTGTTGTTTTCAGTATCTTACCCAGACCTCCTACAGCCCAACCCGAATTATAGTCATGGAAATAAACCGATAAAAATGCTTGTATAGTTCCACTTGTTTGTGGAATCCAATTTTCGCCACCATTACTAGTCTTTAGAATCGTTCCTCCAAGTCCAACAGCCCAACCAACGTTAGTATCAATAAAAAAAACTGATCTTAGAAACCTATTTGTTCCACTGTACTGGGAATACCAATTTATTCCTCCATTAGTTGTTTTAATGATTGCTCCTGGGCCACCCACAGCCCATCCAATATCATTATTAATGAAAAAAACAGAAAACAAGTAATCTACAACACTACTAGTTTGGAGTACCCAATTTTGACCACCATCAAAAGTCTTTAGCACTGTACCTGCATAACCCACTGCCCAACCAGTATCCTTGTTTATAAAAAAGACTGATTGTAATGCATTTGTTGTGCCGCTTGTCTGCAAATTCCAGTCGTTACCTCCATTTGTAGTATTTAAAATTGTTCCATCATATCCAACAACATAACCACTTGAATCATCTTTAAAAAACACTGAGTTTAAAGTTGATGTAGTAACACTATTCAGAATGTGCCAGTTAGCTCCTCCATCTGAAGTTTTTGAGATAAATCCATATTGACCAACTACCCAACCGGTATTATTATCCACAAAATTTATTGAATTCAGCCATTCTGTGAAACCACTTGATTGTTCATTCCAGTTCAATCCTCCATCTATTGTTTTCAAAATTTTACCCCAAACTCCGACTATCCATCCCACGCTATTATTAGTAAAATGAACCGAGCCAGATAATGTTCTTGTATCACTAATAACTGCATTCCAGTTTATTCCGCCATCAGTAGTTATTAAAATTGTGTCAGCACCTAGAACCCAACCTGAATTAGCATCAATAAAAAATACAGAAGTAAGCATCTGGATAACTCCACTTCCTGAAGAGTCCCAAGTAGTACCACCATTGGTTGTTTTCAAGATTGTGCCTTCGTAACCAGCAGCCCAGCCAAAATTACTATTAACAAAATATATCGATAACAACTGATTTGTTGTGCCAGTTGATTGAGAGTTCCAATCTACTCCTCCATTTGTCGTTTTTAATATTCTGCCATTGAATCCAGAAGACCACCCTGTTATGTCATCAACAAAAATTACAGAGTTTAAATCGCTATTAGAACCACTGCTTTGAAAATTCCAATCGGTACCGCCATTTGTAGTATTTAGAATTGTACCAAATCTTCCTACCGCCCAACCATAATTACTATTTACAAAATAAACGGAGTATAACGGATACACAGTCCCACTTATCTGAGAATACCAATTTGTTCCCCCATCGCTAGTTTTCAGTATCGTTCCTTCAGCTCCTACAACCCAACCGATGTTATTATCAACAAAATGAACTGCTTGAAGATTAACTGTAGTCGTGATTAAAAAGTCCCAACTTTCTCCTCCATTTGTTGTTTTTATTATTGTTCCTGCATCTCCTATAGCTATCACAGTATCGGGATTAAACACATAAACATCTCTCAACGAGTTACCCTGGGGTAATGGATTCTGCCAATTCCATTGAGCAAAAGTATTCATCTGAAATACCAAAAAGTAAATAACTATTATGCAACAATTTTTCATTTAATCGCCTTATTTTAAATAAATCATTTTTTTAGTTTCAATAAAACTTCCTGCTTTCAATTGGTAATAATAAACTCCGCTTGCATACTGCCTGTTGCCTGCTGTCAATTGGAATTCCACTTCGTGATAACCTGCTTCTTTAAATTCATCAACAAGAGTTGCAACTTCTCTTCCTAGTAAATCGTATACTTTCAAAGTTTGCCAACTGCCAACTGGCGACTGCCAACTGATCGTAGTACTTGGGTTGAATGGATTTGGGTAGTTTTGGTGAAGTTTATTAAAAGTAAAATCCTGGTTTATAAGGTGCGTATCTAAATTACTAGGTTCCTCGGGGTAGTACTTTAGTATTGTCCCAATATTACCGACAAACCAACCTGAGTGATCTTCTAACAGTTTAACACTATTAATGCCTGAGTAAGCCCGACTCCAGACTTGTTCCCAGGTAACACCACCATCTGAAGTTTTTAACAGTCCTGTTCCCACAGCCCATCCATTATACTTATCAGAATAATGTATGTTATAAACTGATATTGCACCCGTACTGAAGTAATTCCAACTTGTCCCTCCATCAGTAGTTCTTAGTATTGCCCCACTTCCACCAACATAGCCGTTGAGTGCGTCCTGAAAGAAAAGTGCATAAAGTGTATTTCCAACCGACCAGGATTGCTCCCAGGTTTGTCCACCGTCATTTGTCGTGTAAATATCTCCTGGTGCAACCAACATCCACCCATTTAGTGAATCGATGAAGAATATATTGTGTATATATCCATAATCAAAATCTATACGGGACCAGTTAAAACCACTGTTAGTTGTTTTATACATTCCATAAGTATCAGTTATATAACCTATTGTACGACTTACAAAGAAGACGTCATTATAACCCCAATAACTATCAGGAGGTCTTGGTAAGGGATGCCAACTTTGTCCTCCATCAATAGTGATTAATAAAAGTGGATTCCATTCTGAAAGAGAGTTTATTTGGAATCCACAAACCCAACCGTAAACACTATCTACAAATTGAAGATCAAGAAATTCAACGTAACCGGTAGGATTATATGGATGAGTTACCCAGTTGCTGCCGCCATCGGTGGTTTTCACTATAAATCTGGGCGATGTAATTATCCATGCTGTCAGACTATCTATCACATCAATTTCCACAACCTTCCATCTTTGTCCTTTGGTTTGTTCGATCCAAGTATATCCGCCATTTATAGTTTTATAAATTCTTCCATCGGAGATAATAGCCCATCCAATGTTGCTGTCAACAAAAAATAGATTTTCAATTAAATACTGAGATCCTATATCATAAGCAGAGATCCAGCTATCTCCGCCGTCTGTAGTTCTTTTTATATTACCTTTTTCATTTGATAGCCAGCCATTAAGGCTATCAACAAAAAAAACACAAGTTAATGGATGTCCACTATTAAAAATTTCAAACCAGGTTTTACCACCATCAGAGCTGCGAATAAGTTTGCCCTGAGGACTTGGGCTCCCAAATTTTCCTGCAATCCATCCATTTAAGGAATCTGAAAATTGTATTGATCTATAGTGACCTTCTACAGAACCATGCTGAGATTCCCAGGTTAAACCACCATCGGTAGTATGTAATATTACATTTCCTATTACCCAACCGGTTAATGAATCAGTAAAATAACAAGACGCTAGATTATATTGGGAATTTATTATTTGATCAATCCAGGTATTCCCGCCATCAGTGGATTTTGAAACTAATCCATTACCAACTAACCAACCTGTATTATGATCTACAAAAAATATATCTAATAATTTCTTATTTCGTGAAGTTAAGTATTCCCAATTTTCACCTCCATCCAGAGATTTAAAGACTTTGCCTGATTGAAGATGACCTTCACCGGCACTTGTTGCCCATCCAATAAAATTATCAATAAAAAAAACTGATGAAAGTGCATCTATAAGGTTGCTGGTTTCATTTAATTCCCAGTTGTTTCCATCAACTGTCTTAAGTACCGTGCCTCTATAACCAACAGCCAATCCTTTACCAGATTCTAAAAATGTGATTTTCTTTAAACCATTACTTGACGGAAGAGGATTCTGCCAGATCCATTGCTGACCATAGATTTCAATTAGACTTACTATAATTAAAATTATAAGTGCTTTCATAATCAAACCTTTGAAATTTTATTTTAATAAAAGCATCTTCTTCGTTTCAACATAACTTCCAGCCTTCAACTGGTAATAATATATTCCACTTGCCAATCCCGCAGAATTAAATTTAACTTCGTGATAACCTGCTTCTTTATATTCATCAACTAAGGTAGCTAATTCCCTTCCAAGTACATCAAACACTTTCAAAGTTTGCCAACTGCCTGCTGGCAACTGCCAACTGATTATAGTGCCTGGGTTGAATGGGTTTGGGTAGTTTTGGTTTAATATAAACTCCTCTATTATCTGATAATTCTCCTCATTGACACCAACGCTAAAATCCCAAACACATTGATAGAAGCCGGTATCTGGTGAAATAGTAGTTTCAGGAATAATTCCCTTATCCTTTGCTTTTATCCGATAGTTAAATGAAAAATCATCTTTCAATAAAATAGTATCAAGAACCATTCTAACAGTATAATTTTGAAATGAGTCCACACTGGCAATTTTAGGATTATTAATAATTACTGAGTCACCTTTTGAATAAAAACTTTCCATTTCAATTCTATCAATAAAACTAAAAGCAGAAGAAATTTCTGTAGGTGGTTTATCAAAAGGATGTTTTGTTGTAAAATTTAATTTGAATAATATTCTATTGATGGCTGTTATTGGTATTAGATCAATTTGAGGTTTATAATGGTCACTTAAATAATCAATATTGCCCATATCGCCATATAAAATTCCCATTATTAATTGATCTGTTATTGTATTAAAGTGATAAGAAAACGATAATGAGTAATAGAAATAGCACCATCCTAGTTCAGTTGCAAAACTGGTTTTAGTTGTAATATTTGTCCATACAGGTGGAACGATATCATCTTTTCTGAATCCTTTAATTTCTAAAGTATCTGAAAAAAGAAAAATTGTTCCACCAGTTACAGTAAAGACTGATGTTCCATTAAAAAAAGTATCTCCGGCTGCTTTATTAAAATCCATATATACGGTTTCCTGATTACCCGACGATACTATATATGCTTTTTTATCACTTTCATCATACCTAATACATTGTAACCCATTAACGAAATATTGCTGGTTATTTATTACCGTATCTTTTTCTAAATAGATCTCCCTCAACTCATAAGTGGTGGATGTGCTACCGGTAGATAGATTTCCGCTAGTATGTCTAGCTATAAATTGCCATCTGTTCCCTATTTCCAGTGGCAGCCAGGTTTGTGCAAGTAAATTTGCACTTAGTAATAAAAAAGAAAAAGTTATTAAAATAATTTTTTTTATTTTATCACCACCATCTTCTTAGTTTCCACAAAACTTCCAGCCTTCAACTGGTAATAATAAACTCCGCTTGCCAATCCAGCAGAATTAAACTCAACTTCATAAACTCCCGGCTGTTTTTCTTCGTTAGCAAGAGTTGCTGCTTCCTTTCCGAGTACATCATATACTTTAAGTGTTACCTGTAGAGACGGGGCATGCCCCGTCTCTACATTGGGTAATGAATATTTAATTTTTGTTACCGGGTTGAATGGGTTTGGGTAGTTTTGGAATAGTTTAAACTCTGAAGGTATAGTTTCTTGTTCATCTTCAACGCTTACGACAAAAGTGGTATCGCCATAAACTACTCCATCGATTACAGCTCCTTTTAAATTATCCTCCGAACCGCCAAACTCATAAAAGACTGCTCCGCCTAATCCAAGTCCTTTTACAAGTATATGTCCGCAACTGCAAGGAAAATACTCCATATAACCCCGAATATATCTCATCGTATTCCAGAAAGGTAATTCATCCTCATTAGTAAGAATATAGTATGGTTGTGAGAGATTTGGCGGATAATAAATTGTATCACCTGGTTCTGCGTTAAGTCTGTGAAAAGGAAATTCACTATTTAAAGTATCCCAATACCTGAATATCTCCCCCGAAATAGAATCAACTCTCAAAAACATTCTCGCTTCAAAAACAAACTGATTTAAAATATTATTTTCAAGAATGAAATATGAATTAGAATCAATAATCGTATCATTCACAACATCCATAAATTTTGTGCCGGCAAAATGATAAGTTGGTGGATATCCCCAATTATCTTCTATATAATAACTCGAGAATACCCAATGGTTTCCAATAGCTTGCGGAAACCATTCAAATACATCTGGTGATAGAGGTAGAGATTTTATAATGAATGTGGAATCAGGTGTTATTCTATAAATTGTGGATTCTGTTGCAGCATACAAATCATCGCTGCCGGGTTTCTTATAAATACCGACAATTTTACTTACCAAACTTTTATACTGTGTAAAGTTGTATCCATTATTTGTGGATTTGTAAATCTTTCTTCCATCCGTAAGATAGACTAAACCTGAGTTTGAAGGATCAATGGTTATAAAAAATGGATTTTCACTCTGATATGTTTTTGACCAGGTAAATGCGTTGCCTTTATTGTTTGACACTTTAAATGCATAACCGCCATAAGTTTTATTAACCCGGTAAATATGAAATTCGTTTACATCATATAAAATTTTTGTGTACTCATTAAAAAATATTTTTGCTGTGTCAACAATCTCTGCATTTTTAACGAGTTGATTATCGAAGTTAATGCCGAACAGAATATTGTCATCAAAATCGGCCACTGATATTGGATAATAGTCTGTTATCTGCCACATTGAATCCATTGGGAAAGTAAAACCTCCGTCAAAGCTTCGTGCAACTGGACCCCTCACAAATACAAATACTTTTTGCGGATCCTGCTTTGATATATCTACTCTCTCATAACCGCCAATACCACCGAAGACTATTGAATCGTTTCTTGCAATGTATGAATGATTATCAGGATTTATCTGATATCCCACATTCATAAAATTTATATAGTCGGGGAAGAATTCAAAATCCCAAACAGCCTTTGCAAGCTGTCCACCGGGGAAAAAGCTATTATATGCTTCCATAATCATTTCCTCGGTGAGATCATTTGTGTTGAGCTTGTAGATTTGATTGAAAGGATAGTAATCACTTCCAAGTCTGTAAATCAGTTCTGTTTGATCGTTCTGATTTTCAATTCCATCCAGAGAATGGAAACTTTGCGGATAGAATGCAACTGTGGATAAAAGGAGCAGAAGAAAAAATAAATTTTTCATGATAACCCCAGTCAAATAATGATACTGCTTTAAACTTAGTAATTGAGAGGGATTAAGTCAATAAAATAAAACTTGCTGACTGTTAATAGTTAACTATTGAGCGCTGTCTTAAAATTTCGAATAGTAATATACCCGTTGCGACAGATACATTGAGTGATTGTATTTTTCCTTTCATAGGAATATTTACAAGTATATCGCAATTGTCAGCAGTAAGTTTGCGTATACCTTTTTCTTCATTTCCTACAATTAATGCAATTGGAATTTTATAATCAACCTGTGTGTATGGTTTAGAATTTTCAAGAGATGAACCGATTATCCAGTAGCCGTTTCTTTTAAGTTCTTTTAATGATTGTGCCAGGTTGTTAACCGGACAGATCTTTAAATGTTCAACCGCTCCTGCAGAAGTTTTAACCACGGTTTCATTTACCGGTGCAGAATTATGTTTTGTAATAATTATTCCATTTACACCGCAGCATTCAGCAGAACGAAGTATTGCACCAACATTATGAGTATCCTGAATTGAATCAAGGATTAAAAGTAAAGGATAAGATTCTTTTTTTGAAGCAGTAATTATTTCATCAAGTTCATAAAATTTCTGAAATGATTTAATTGCTGCAACACCCTGAGAATTTGTACTTGAAGTGATGCTGGAAAATTTTTGAAGCGGTATCTGGTTTACTTTTACACCACGCTTTTTTGCAGATGTAATGATCGAATTAATGATTGCTCCCTGCTGTCCGTACAGAATATAAACCTGGTCTAATTTCTCTCCGGAGTTAAGAGCCTCCAGTACAGGTTTTCTTCCGATGATCAGGTTCATTTCAAACTCATTTCATAAATTCGCTTGAGTACGTGTGCATACTGTCATCAACTTCAAAGGTACAGAAAGTCCTGTTGTTTTCTTTTTCCGGCAGAAATGTCTGAACAAGTTTTATTTCTTTCTTGAAAATATTGAAATCAACAACTGCACTGTTTATCGAACCATCCTGTTTAATTATGTTGATAGTATATTCACCATAAAGTTCTTCAAAATCCACATTGGCATAGGCGGGCTGAGCTTTTGAAACAAAATCATCTTTCGCAGTCAGACCGATAATGCTGATATCAATATTCTTCTTTGTTTTATTTGCTTTAGTGGTAACTTCATAATTCATAAATGAGAACTGCCGTATGGTCTCAATTGTAAAACGGTATTTCTGATTTCCTTTTCTGCTGTCACGGTGAAAAAACATCCTGCAGTTAAATTCAATCTCGGACTCCTTTTTAACCGGAGTTGAATCTTTCAATTTATCAATCGACTTCTCCCGTGCTTTGGATATCTTCGGAATATTTTTTGGTTTTTTAAGTGCCATTATTTTTTTACTATTGAAATTATTTTTTCAATTTCATTTAAACTGAATCTTGTCTGAATGCCATCAACCATATTTTTTAGCTGAACCTCGCCATTTTTATATTCTTCGCCGCCAACAAATAATACAAATTTCGCATTCAGTTTGTTGGCTTCACGCATCTGAGCTTTTATGCTTCGCCCAAGGTAATCATAATCTATGGAAATATTTTTCATACGGAGTTGAGATGCGAGTCCGGAAAGTTCAAGCTTGTCTGCCGATGAGGCAGGTTCAAGTTCAGAATCAAGTCTGATTAAATACACATCAATTACCGGTTCAGGTAAAGTAAAACTTTTTTCATTTTCACATGCAAGAAGTATCCTTTCCATTCCAGCAGCAAATCCGACTCCAGGTGTTGGTTTGCCTCCGAGTTCCTCGATTAAAAGATCGTATCTGCCGCCGCCACACAATGCACTTTGTGAACCAACTTTGTTACTAATAATTTCAAAAGTTGTTTTGGTGTAATAATCCAATCCACGCACTAATGCTGCATCAACCTCAAATGGTATATCGACTTTAGATAAATATTCCTTCACAATTTCAAAATCATTTTTACTTTCTTCATCAAGATAGTCAATCAGCAGCGGAGCATCTTTCATAATAAGCTGATCGGATTCAATTTTGCTGTCGAATATTCTTAAAATATTTTTATTAAATCGCTTACGGCTTTCTTCGGTTAGCTTATCTTTTTTATCCTCAAGAAATTCTCTTAATTTATTTTTATACACTTCCCTCGAATTCGGAACACCAAGTGAATTAATTTTAACTACAAGATCTTTCAAACCTAATCGTATGAAGATATTAAAACTCATCTCTATCATTTCTGCGTCCAGCAAAGGTGAGGTGCTTCCAATGGCTTCAGCACCAAACTGATGAAACTGACGGAACCTTCCTGCCTGGGGTCTTTCCTGCCGGAACATTGGTGAGATGTAGAAAAGTTTATTCAAAGGCTGCTGTGAACCCAGTGAATGTTCAATGTATGCTCTTACAACGGATGCAGTCATTTCAGGTTTAAGAGTTAAACTTGTTTCACTCCGGTCCAGAAATGAATACATTTCTTTGCTTACAATATCGGTTTCTTCACCAATACTTCTTGCAAACAATGCTGTCTCCTCAAAAACCGGTGTTCTTATTTCTTTATAGTTAAAGTTTGTAAATATCTCTTTAACCGTTTTTTCTAAATAATACCACCTGTTTATTTCAGATGGTAAAATATCTTTTGTTCCTGTAACTGCTTTTATCATTAATAATTTTGAATTGTGATTATGGTTTTCAAATTAAACATCACCAAAATGTTTTTCTTCTTCCGAAAAAAGTCCGATAATTTCTTCAGGGCTTTTTGCTTCAATCAGTCTCTCTCTGAAATCATCTTTGTTCATCAGCCTTGATATTCTGCTTAAAAGTTTAATATGCGAACTTACAAGCGTATCTCTTCCAACAAGAAGAAATACAAGATTAACCGGTTTACCATCCAGCGAATCAAATTCAATGCTTTGTGATGATTTACCGAATGCCCCGATAATATCAGTTACCGCCGATGTTTTTCCGTGCGGTATTGCAAATCCTTTTCCCACACCTGTAGACATTATTTTTTCTCTTTCAAGGACAGCACTTCTTGCTTTTTCTAAATTAATTATTCTGGCGTCATTATTAAATAAATCAATCAGCTCATTAATTACATCTTCTTTCCTGGAGCTTTT
>JAWOIK010000024.1:0-26809 GCA_046484705.1 Ignavibacteriaceae bacterium
CACAAGGGAGACTTACTGGTTCTTGCCAGCGCATTCACTTGGGGAATTTATTCGGTAGTTAACAAAAAAATATCATTGGACTATTCACCGCTAATGACAATTCTGTACCTGTTTATCATGATGGCAGCCATCATTATACCATTTAATATAAGTTCGCCAGCCATCGAGTCCGTTCTTAATTTAGATTTAACAGGCTGGATATCAATCTTGTTTCTCGGCTTGTTTTGTTCAGGAATAGCTTATGTGATCTGGGCGTTTGCTCTTAGGGCACTTGAAGCTAAAAAAGTGGGAGCCTATCTTTATTTTGAACCGTTGGTTACAGTTATAGCAGCATATTTTCTGCTCAACGAAGAAATAACACTGTTAATGATATTAAGCGGACTGATAATTACGGCAGGTGTAATTTTTGTGAACTATGAGTAAAAAACATTAATTTTATTTTAACAGGAAGATGGTTATTTTCAAAACATCGTTTAACCAAATACAAATAGTTAATAATGAATTTAAATTCAAGAAACGAACCATTAAAAATAGAATATCCTTGTAAATGGAAATTCAAAATAATCGGTGAGAATGTTGAGGATATGATTAATGCCGTGGAAGAAATTGTTTTCAACCTCGAATACGATATTACGCCTTCAAACATCAGCAGTAATGAGAAATATTTTAGTCTGAATCTGCAAGTATTGGTTCCCTCAGAATTAATCAGAAACATAATCTTTCAGAAGTTGTCAGAGCTGGATGCGATAAAGTTTGTTATATAATTTATAAAGCGTCATTGCATAAGAGGAAGGCTATATTATTCCTATTCAAGTCCAAGAATTTTTTCAATCATTTTTTCTCTATAATTAAATATGGCTATAATTTTCTTTCTGATAAGTAAACTATTCATTATCCTGCCAAACAGCCCAAAGGGAATGGCATAACTGATAATATCCTCCATGACAACCCCACCACAATCATCTTCCCGGAATAAGTGTTCATGATGCCAGAATTTATATGGACCAAAGCGCTGCTCATCCACGAAAAAAAGTTTTTCATTCACATATTTAATTTCGGTTACCCATGTTGTTGAAACATTAAGTATGGGTCTTACCGAATAAACTATAATCATACCGTTATGCATTTTATTGGGCAGATCCGAAACAATTCGAATGTCTAACCAATCCGGTGTAATCCTAGATAAATTTTGAGGATTAGAGAAAAATGTCCATGCTTTTTCCAACGGAATTGTCAATTTTTGTGATTTTTTTAGTTGATAAATTTTCATAACCTTACAATATTATTGGTATATGATTAACAAATTCTTTATAAATATAATTCCAATATTTTTATGAATGTTACCTCAATAGGCGAAATATTATTTGATATATATCCCACACATAAAAAACTCGGCGGTGCCCCGCTGAACTTTATTTCTCATATTCGAAAGATTACTGAGAACGGAAACATTATAAGCAGGATTGGAAAAGATGTGCTTGGCGGAATAGCCATATCTGAAATTCAGAAGATTAAAGTTTCAACCCAGTTTATTCAACATGACAATCTCCACCCCACCGGAGTAGCAAATATTGAAATTAATGAAAAGAAGGAACCTTCATTTAATATTGATACAAACAGGGCTTTTGATTTTATAGAATCGACAGAAGAGACCGAAGCTTTAATTAATTACGATACAGACGTTTTGTATTTCGGGACATTGGCACAAAGAAGTGAGAAAACCAGGGATACGATCCAATCATGTTTTAATCGGGGAATAAAGTACTTTTGTGATGTAAATATTCGTCAGAATTTTTATACTGAAGAAATTCTACACCGATCGGTTGAAACCGCAAACATAGTTAAAGTCAACTATAACGAACTGCATATCCTTAACGAGATTCTTCTTGGCGGGGAATACAACACAGAACGCGTTGCATTTGAGTTGATGGAAAAATTTCAGGTTGACCTTCTTGCAGTTACACGTGGAAAAGACGGAGCTACACTTTTCGAAAATGGAAAGCGAAATGATTTTTCCCCGCCCGCCACTACCGAGATTGTTGATACAACCGGAGCCGGGGATGCCTTTTCTGCTGTACTTTGTATTGGATTTATGCAGGGCTGGGAGCTTATGCAGATTAATAAAATGGCAAATGATTTTGCTTCAGAAATTTGTAAGGTTGATGGTGCGCTGCCCAAGAGTGATAGAATCTATGAAGAATTGATAGCCATGGCAAACGGATATTAATAGTGTCAGATTATTATACAGAGTAGCGCTCAATTATTTCGTCAGGTATCCGAACAGGCTTTCCTGAGCGTAAAGAAATCATTGTGTAAACGAGAAATCCTTCTGCGGAAATCTTATTCTTATCTTTCTTTAATATCCAGAAATTAACAGTTACCTGGGCACCATTGTATGATTTAAGTTGTGTTTTCACAACGATTTTATCTCCCAGTTTTAGCGCGCGTTTGAATTCTATATGTGCAGTAGTTGCAACCCAATTATAACCCTGCTTATGAAATTCCTCCATAGACATTTTATAACTGTTTATCATCTGATCATATCTTGCTGCCTGAACATAGTCTAAGTATTTAGAGTTATGAACATGATTGTTCGGGTCAATGTCATCAGGTCTTATAAATATTTCGGTTTCAAAAACTGAATACATGAGTCCGGGTTCCTGATTGCTTTTAAGTGAATAGATTAAAAAAAATATACGGCAGAATTATCTGCCGCAATTAAAAATTAAAAAATTTACAACGAAAATATCAGATCAGATTACCGTTATCAGATCCGTTTCCATTAATTTCATCATCTTCCGAAACAACACGGGCAATGTCAGCAATGGCATCATTTTCTTTAAGTCTGATAACGCGGACTCCTTGTGTGTTTCTACCCATAATACGTATATCTTTTACACTTTGTCTGATGACCATTCCTGTTGTGGAAATAATAACGAGTTCGTCCTTGTCTGTAACCTCCATCATGGAGATCATCTTACCAACCTTATCTGTTGTTTTAACAGTAATTACCCCTTTACCACCGCGATTGGTTATTCTGTAATCATTAATATCAGACCTCTTTCCAAACCCGTTTTCAGTAACGACAAGTATGCTTACTGCCTGACGCTTAAATACTAATAACCCAACTACCCGGTCCCCCTTTCCTAACTTAATCCCGCGAACACCGGTTGCGGTTCTTCCCATCTCACGAACATTTTTTTCGTTAAAACGAATTGCAAACCCGTTACGTGTTCCAATTACAATATCATTTGTTCCGTCTGTCATTTTAACTTCAATTAGTTTGTCACCGCTTACAAGATTAATAGCATTAATTCCACCCTTGCGGACATTTCCATAAGCTGAAAGAACTGTTTTCTTAACGGTTCCTTTTTCCGTAACCATTATTAAATACTGATCATCACGGAATTCTTTAACAGCAACAAATGCCGTTATATTTTCATCCTTATCTTTTTCAAGAAGATTTACTATTGATCTTCCTTTTGCTGTTCTTCCGCTTTCGGGGATTTCATGAACTTTTAGCCAGTAACAACGTCCTCTGTCTGTAAAAAACAAAATGTACTGGTGGGTAGAAGCAACAAACATATGCTCAATAAAATCATCCTCTTTTGTTCCTGCACCCGACACACCCTTACCGCCGCGTCCCTGTCTTCGGTATCCGCTAACAGGAAATCTTTTTATAAATCCGCCATGAGAAATTGTAACAACAACGTCCTCTTCGGCAATAATATCTTCAAGGGAAAACTCTTTATAGTCTTTAATTATTTCTGTTCGTCTTTCATCTCCATAACGCTCCTTTATTGCAAGAAGCTCGTCTTTTATAATTTGTTTTCTCTTCTTTTCACTTTCAAGAATTCCTCTTAATCGTTCAATGAGCTTAATTGTTTCTTTATACTCATCCTCAATTTTCTTACGCTCGAGACCGGTAAGGCGCTGAAGGCGCATATCCAGAATTGCTTTTGCCTGAATTTCACTAAGCTTGAATTTTCGCACCAGGTTGTTTCTGGCAGTCTCAACATCTTTTGATTTTTTAATTGTATCAATTACGGCGTCTATATTATCAAGAGCAATTATAAAACCTTCAAGAATATGTGCGCGTTTTTCTGCGGCATCCAACTCATACTTAGTCCGGCGGATAAGTACTTCCATCCGGTGATCAAGAAAGTGCATCATTGTTTCCTGAAGCGTTAAAACTTTTGGAGCGCCATTAACAAGCGCAAGCATAATAACGCCAAAGGTTACCTGCATCTGGGTATGTTTAAAAAGCTGATTTAAAACTACTGCGGGTTGAGCATCTCTCTTCAACTCAATAACAACACGCATACCATCACGATCTGATTCATCTCTTATATTGGATATTTCAGTAATCTTACCGGCTCGGACAAGATCTGCAATTTTTTCAATTAACGTTGCTTTATTAACCTGGTATGGTATTTCAGTTATAATGATATTTTCGCGGTCATTTTTAAGTGTTTCAACATTAGCCTTAGCACGGATAACAACCTTTCCCCTGCCGGTTGTATATGCGGAATGAACACCCTCATATCCGTAAATAATTCCACCGGTTGGAAAGTCCGGCGCGGTCACATATTTCATCAAATCTTCTGACTTGAGCTTAGGGTTCTCAATAAGGGCGATTAGTCCGCTAATAACTTCTGTAAGATTATGCGGAGGAATGTTTGTTGCCATACCAACAGCAATGCCACTTGCACCATTAACAAGAAGATTCGGCAGGTAAGAGGGCATTACAAGTGGTTCCTGCAGAGATTCATCGAAGTTTGCACCAAAGTTCACAGTGTTTTTATCGAGGTCACGAAGCATCTCTTCTGCAATACGGGCAAGACGTGCTTCGGTGTAACGCATTGCCGCCGGAGAATCTCCATCAACGGAACCAAAGTTTCCCTGTCCGTTTACAAGTGGATAACGAAGCGAGAATTCCTGCACCATTCTAACCATAGAATCATAAACAGCAGTATCTCCATGTGGATGATATTTACCGAGCACTTCACCCACTATGCGCGCAGATTTTTTATATGGTCTGTTATAAGCTAAGCCAAGCTCGTGCATTCCGTAAAGCACTCTTCTATGAACAGGTTTTAATCCGTCTCTAACATCGGGTAAAGCTCTGGCAACAATTACGCTCATTGCATAATCAATGTAAGATGACTTCATTTCATCTTCTAAAGTAACC
Source organism: Ignavibacteriaceae bacterium (assembly GCA_046484705.1). Taxonomy (GTDB): domain Bacteria; phylum Bacteroidota; class Ignavibacteria; order Ignavibacteriales; family Ignavibacteriaceae; genus JAGXRK01. The sequence goes on from JAWOIK010000024.1 coordinate 5,192, forward strand.
GGAACAACTTTTTCAAATATTGTGGTCATAAAGCCCTGATTAAATTAATTCAATTTTGATTTTCATTTGTTTGTGAAGTATCCACACCTTCAGATAGCCGCTGGTACTTTTCAATATTAGTTCTTACACTTGGGTCGTTGGGATATAATTGCTCAAGCCGACGCCAAACCTCAATCAGTTTTTGATAATTATTTTGCGACTCATAAATTTCTATTAATAACCTATATGGGTTATAATATGATTGAGTATCGTTCGGATCTTCCTCCAGTCTTTCCCAGGCTAATTTTTCAACCTCATCTAAAATTTGTCTGAACTGATCAACCCCGCCGGCACGCTGATACAATGTTCCTATTTCGTACAGCAGCCCATAATCCATTTCAATGTTCCATCGCGGAATCTTTTCTTCCATAAGATCGAGAGTATTGATAGCTAATTCATTCTGTCCGGAATTCACATAATACAAAGTCATTCTTAAGAAAGAATTTCTGTAATTCATTGTCATTCGTTTGTGATTGTCATCAAGAAAAACACCGGGATCATTCAGTCCCCGGAATTTAAAACCGGGCTGAAATTCTCTGCTGAAACCCGGATTCTCCAATAACTGTGCTTGTAAAATATCAGGCTCGATAAATTCAACGCCGGGTTTTCTTTTTTCAGGCACAAATCTGAACGCCATACCTTCCATTCTTAAATAATCATGCATGCCAATTTTACTATCATCAGAACAGGTTACTGCAAAATAAATAGGACGCTGCCAGTTGTTTGCTTCAATAATTTCTCTAACCATTAAATCCTGTACCCGGACAGCCTGTACATTACCGAAGGTAAGGGTCGGGTTCATCGTCCAGGTTATTTTTCCTTCCTGTATCAGGGAAGAATCTCGTATATTCAAATCCTGACGTAAATCGCTCATTGCCTGAAGCTGGGATTTGGTCGGCGGAGTAATAGAGATTTGCTGCGGACTCCATTGTATCGGTCTTATTTGTGCTATCTGAACATCATTAAGCCGAATGTTAACAGTTCCAACACCATATGGGTCGTTGTGTTTTAATTGTTTAATATACCAGTCTGTATTCAGAAGACTAAGATTAACAACCTTAACATCTCTTCTTACGCCTTCAACATCCTGTAAATACCATAATGGAAATGTATCGTTGTCACCGTTTGTAAATAATACTCCATTCGGAGCACAGCTTTGAAGAAGGTTGTATGAATAATCCCAGGGCACCCAGTTTTCAGATCTGTCGTGTGTAAAATAGTTTGCCTGCAGCATCCGGACAGGAACAAGAATTATTCCTGCCGCAAGAATTCCGTAAACCGTTGCATTACGCAAAGCGGTACCGGATATCTTTGTCATTGCTAAATCGATAAGTCCCCTTATACCGAGAGCAATCCATACGGCATAAACGAAAAATGCTGCAACGTAAAAGTAATCTCTTTCCCTCGGCTGAGGCTGCTGCTGATTCTGATAGAAAGCAGTCAGATATCCCATCAGGATAAACATGATCAAAAACACAGATGCCATTTTCCAGTCTTTTCTGTAATGAAAATAAACACCTAACAATCCAAGCAGAAACGGAATTCCGAATAAAGAATCTTTAACATCCCCGGCGAAGTTTACGTTGATGAGTTTACCAAAAATATTTCCGATGCCATTGAACGGGGCTATATTAGCGCCCTGATCCTGTGACCAGCCTTCCCTTCCGGCAAAATTCCACAACAGGTACCGCGTCATCATATGGTTCATCTGATATGAATAAAAGAAGTCGAGGTCTGAAGAATAGTTTGTAAAAACACCCTGCTGATGCGGTTCGGTGGCAAATCTTCGCTTAAAGGTTGGAAAGTCGCCGTATTGTTCACGTCCTAAATATTTTACAAGTTCTGTAAAATCGTTTGGTTCGTTTTCATTCATCGGCGGGTTCTGATTTGACCTTATTATAACCATGGCGTAGGTTGTAAATCCGATAAGAATAAAAATTGCTGACATAAATGCCAGATGCATTGTAGGTTTTTTATTTTGAATTGCATACCGGACACCAAAACCCAGTAAAGCAAAAATAGAGAACAATATTATAATTTCTATTAAGATATTATCTCCGCCAATAGCAACCATGATCTTCGGAAGGAATTTTACAACACCGGGGTAAGTGGCAAACAAAGCTATTCCGCCAATTAGTATTGGCATGTAGAATGAATTTCTTGAAAAAATCTTTTTCCAGAAAACAGCCATAATAACAGCACTTAGAACAGCAACAATGATTTTAAATTTGCTATCAAAGTCCTTGTATTCCTCTGGTGAAGGAGCCGTTAATGATTTTTCGCCAGACCACCAGAACAAAGCTATTAAAAGTATTACCGCGGAATGTATCCAGAAAATATAAGATGTTTTTTTTAAGGCATCTTCATCAGAAAGGTATTTTCTGAACATAACTATCATAACCACAGGAACAATTGCAAGAACACTCATTAAGTGAACGCCAGTAGAAAGCCCGATAAGATAGGCTATCATTAAAAGATATTTCTCGCTGTCTTTTGCATCCGCTCTTTCATTCCACCGCATTACAAGGTAAACAACTGCGGCAAACAAAAAAGTACTGAATGCATAAACTTCAGCCTCAACACCATTAAACCAGAAAGTATCGCTAAAGGAAAATGCCAGCGCACCAATTGCTGCCGATACCGAAGTTATAATTACTTCTAACAGGTTTTCGGGTTTTTTACCTTTATAGTTGTTGATAAGTTTAACCGCAACAAGATAAAGAAGGAGTACCGAAAATGCGCTTGAAAAAACAGAAAGCAGGTTCACACGGAAACCAATATTTTCTCCAAGAGGTAATTGTGATAGTATATTACCTACCAGAAGAAAGAAAGGTGTTCCGGGCGGATGAGGAACCTGGAGATAAAAAGCTGCGGCAATAAACTCTCCGCAATCCCAAAAAGAAACGGAGGGTTGAACAGTCATATAAAAAACAATCAGCGAAATAAAAAATACAATCGCCGCAAAAAGTTTATGAACCAAACGCAAATTCATTGACACCTCGATATTTCAAAAAAATCAAAAATAGCCCAATGGATTATTATCAAGCAATGTTAAAAAGAATTAATGCTATGAAGGGAGTATATCATTCGTCGCTTTTTTTAAAGAAATGGTCATAACCGGACTTATCAATACTTTGATGATATTTGTTGTACAACTCTTTTAATCGTTTCATTGAAAGTGAATCGAAATCCTCATCGTCCTTCTGTCTTTTAACAAACATTTTGTACTCATCAATTTCTTTTGGATCGAGTTTTCCAAGATGTTTTTTCAAGCCATCAAGTAACTTTTGCTGGTCCCGATAAGACATTTCTTTCTCAAATAAAAGTTAAATTTAGACGCGGTAAAATAAGGATTTACACCATAGAATTGAAATAAAAAACCAGACAAAAACATAAAAAGAAAATGCAGTAGAGAGGAATAATCCAGATACTATCTGCTGCAGTATTTCGTAGTATCTTTATTGTTAGATCTTAAATTATTAGAATATGCAATCAAATTCAGGAGAATAGAAATGTTAAAAACATACCCGGTTTTAATTTTTATCTTTATTATAACTTTAAACCAGAATACCTTCACCCAGGACAAAGTTAACCCGGCAGAGATTAAAGCACAAAAAATTAAGTCTGTAACAAAAGTTTCAACTGACTTAAAAGCCGCTGCCAATTTTACTCCGCAGGCAGTAAGTACAATTACTTATGATAAAAACGGAAATCAATCCGAGCATATCAAATTTGCAAGAGATGGATCAGTTGAAATCAAATACACATACCTCTATGATGACCACGGAAATAATATAGAGGTAACGGGTATTTTGCCCGACGGATCAATTGGGAACAAGTGGACATACCAATATGATGAAAACAATAACCTGATAAGACAAACATCATACAGACCAGATGGGCTGATAGGAAGAGACTATATATTCAGCTATGATGAAAACGGTATAAGAGAATCAGAACTTATATACGACAGCAAACAGCTGATTGAGCAATCCGAATACAAATATGAATTTTATGGTATTGAAAACTGATTTTTAACAAAAGAGATTTAAAAAAGGTCGAAGCAAATTGCCCCGACCTTTTTAATTTATGGCAGATAATATAACGGGGCGTCCGGACCGAGCGGAATGTCAAATATTATCCATGCTATTAGCATTGGAATTCTGACTAATGCAAACACAATTGCATAGGGAAGCATTACAGAAATAATGGTTCCTATTCCAATATCTTTCTGATACTTCTGTGCGAAAACAATAATAAGCGGGAAGTAAGGAAGAAGCGGAGTTAAAATGTTTGTATAAGAATCTCCAATTCGATATGCTGCTTGTGTTAATTCCGGAGAAAACGCCGGATCCATCAACATTAACATAGGAACAAAAATAGGCGCCATAATTGCCCATTTTGCAGAAGCACTTCCAATTACAATGTTTATTAAAGATGATACAAGTACAAATGCAACAATTAGAGGTATGCCCGTAAAACCTATGCTTTGTAAAGTATCTGCTCCCGAGATTGCAAATATTAATCCTAAGTTTGACCAGTTGAAATAAGCTACAAACTGAGCAGCAGCAAATGACAGAACAATATAGCCGCCCATACTTGCCATGGAATCAGCAGTCATCTTAGCAACTTCTTTATCAGTTTTAATAGATTTAGTAATCATTCCATAAACTAAACCGGGAATAAAAAACAAAAACAACATTAAGGCAACAATGCTTGTAAAGAAAGGAGCAAAAGAACCATCCTCACCCCGAAGCACACCGTCCTCCGGTATGAACATAAACCCGATTACAACAAGAGTTAGTAAAACAGAAATGCCAGCCCATCGCAAGCCTTTTCTTTCGATATTCGTCAACTCTTTTGGTGTCTCCGTAGCGTTATCAACCTTATCTGTATATTTGCCCAGCCGGGGCTCGATAATTTTTTCAGTAACATATGTTCCAGCCAACCCTACAACCGGAACGGAAGCCGCCATCAGATACCAGTTGGCAGTTGCATCAACTACATAAGTTGGATCCACTATTCTTGCGGCGGGCTGTGTAAAGGCTGCAATTAGTGGATCAAGGCTTGTTAAAAAAATGTTAGCCCCGAATCCTCCCGACACACCGGCAAAAGCAGCGGCAAGACCAACAATGGGGTGCCTGCCCATTCCATAAAATATTGCCGCACCAAGCGGTATTAAAACAACATATCCGGCATCAGCAGCAAGGCTGGATAACATTCCTGCGGTAACAATGCTGAATGTTATTAATCCACTCGGTACACTGGCAACAAAAGCCTTGAGAGATGCGGCAATTAAACCTGTCCGCTCGGCAACACCGATTCCAATCATTACAACCAGAACAAGACCAAGGGGCGGGAAGTCGGTAAACACCTTAACCATGTTTACAAAAATTCTTTGAATTCCTTCACCGCTGAGAAGATTAACGGCTTTAATTTCCTCTTTGCTTCCGGGGTGAATGGCACTGACACCAATCATTGAAAAAATCCATGAAGCAATTAGAACAAAAAATACAAGTATTACAAACAACGTAACCGGCTGCGGTAGTTTGTTTCCCGCTTTCTCTACCTTGTCAAGCATTCTTTGAAACAAACTCTTTTTTGTGTTTTCCAGCATAGTTCTCCTTTCGAAGTTTAAGAGATGAAGATATGAATATTCAATTTAGATGGAATTTGCTTTGTTAAGCGCAAAATAAATTTTGCAGGACAATATTTGAAGTTTATAAACCCACACTTATACAAAAAACAGAAAAGCAAATCCGTAAGCACTTTAAAAATTAAAACACAAACAGAATATAGAATGCAGAGAAAAGCAGAGCAAGTGTTTTTATTATTTAACAAACGATTTTTTATAGATCAAAAGATTAATAATTAATTCATAGCTGAGATAACATCATAAGCAAGTCTATCATAATATTGTTGGTGAGTTTTTGAATCACCGCTTGTTCTGTCCGGAAGAAGATTCAGTAATCCCGAAATCCAGCCCAGGACAGTATAACCTTTATAAACAGAATTAACGGAAACAGACTTGTCTGAACCTGCCCACAGGATAGTAAATGAATTACCATGTTCTTCTTCAATCCAGGTAGGAAAAAATCCTAATGTAATGGCTGTAAATATTGGAATGGCAGCCGAACCATAAACAGCCCGGTTTATCTTAACTACCAATACGGGGGCTTCAGAAAGTTTATCTGTATAATTAACTTCTTTAAAAAGATTTGTCCTTCGCAATGACTCTATTAATCTGTCCGAATAAATTCCCGGTTCAAATAACTCAACACCAACGCTGAAATCAAAGTTAGTTGATTCGACAATATTTCTTTCTGAAGCAGTAAGTTTAGGTGCCAGAACAGAACTGGAACAGCCCCCGATAATTCCTGAGATAACAATAAGAAACAGCACCACAGCAATTGTCAATAAAATTTTTTTTCTTGTTTTCATAGTTTATAGTTGAAATGTAAATAATGATGCTGAACCAAAAATATATTTTTGATATATCAACGCCAAATTTCAAGCACCTATCACCAATCACATATTCACAACAGTTCCCGGTTAGGCTGTTTTTGACATCTAAATTCGGTTTTCAATTCAGCCAAGTCATTTACATAAAGAGTAATTGCGTTTTGTTAAATAAAAAAATATGTTTCATTAAGTTTAACAATCTGTTTTTGATTTTTTATATATGAGCAAAATTCCACACATAGTCCTTTTTATATTTTTTGTTGGGCATGCTTTGTTGAATTCAGCAAATCTATATGCACAGCACCCCAAATATATTATGCCGGACACTGTTCTAATATCTAAAGAAGTTTCAGAAAGGGGGGTATCTCAAAAAAATAATACTAGAACCCCACAAAATAATTTTAATTTGAAAATTAAGATTGATAAAATCGATAATTCAAACCAGTTAATATTTCAGACAGCGATGTTATCGGATGGGACTATCTGGCGGGATAAAACAGAATTAATAAATTCAAGAATTTATTGGAGCTTAGGTCTGTTTGTGACGGTAGAAGCACTTGGTTATTATGCTTTAAAAGATCTGCAATATTATTATCCCACTACATCGTTTCACACAACAAATTTTTCACAGGATTTTAAAATTTACAAACAGATGGATAAGTATGGTCACTTTATTCACGCCTACTTTGCCAGCGAAACCTTTTCAAGAATGTACCGATGGTCGGGTTTTTCCGGGGAAAATTCCGTGTTATATGGTGCGCTTACCGGGTGGCTCTGGCTTTTGCAGATTGAACTTGCAGACGGCTTCTTTAAACAGTGGGGCTTCAGCTGGGGAGATTTAATTTTTAATACGATCGGTTCAGGATTTTCAGCCGCTCAACAACTATATCCAGAAAGTTTTGGCGGAATACAACCGAAAGTAAGTTACCATAAATCAGAGGCATTCAAACAAAGATCTGAAAATAAGGGATTAAAAAGCCTGATAGATGATTATGAAGGAGTAACATGGTGGCTTGCAGTAAATGTTTATCACTATATGCCGGAGAGTATTCAGAGTAATTACCCGGATTGGCTAAAACCTTTTGGTGTTGCCCTCGGAATGTCTGCAAAAGGAATTATGAAAGATCCATATGGCGGACAAAGAGAGCTATTCCTGGGATTAGATTTCGACTTAAGAAAAATTTCTTATGGAGATGACAGTGGAATAATAGGTTTTATTAAGCATAACCTTAATATGATCCGATTGCCAATGCCCGCTGTTAAAATAACCCAGGGGGGCGTCTGGTATGGATTGTATTTTTAGCAAGTTATTATGCAGTCCTTGCCGGGACTATATGGTAAATCAGATAGTCGCATGGCAAGGACAAAATTAAATTCGACTAGAATTATGGAACATTTGGATTAAAGTCTGCAAATACACCATCGGGGTTATGCAGCCAAACCCATGCATGCAAAGTCCATAAGCCGGCGCCAATGTTTTCATGCCATACATCATCGTCACCTGTAAAACCTTCAGGCGGATTACTTGACAATGCAAGCGGTACTGCATATTCAACAGCAACGAGCCGGAGACCACCATTAGGCTTTTCGGCATAAACCAGCAGTTCAGGTTTATCTATTTCAAAATTTTCATCCACTAGTGTTGTATCCATATAGTGCCAGCCCATGTTGGGAATGTAAAGACCGATATCTATATAACCATCTGCCAAGGCTTTATTGATATTGTGGTACTTTGCCGTAGATGACCGAGCAAGAGCAAGCTCCTGGTTTAGTGTTGCATTTGAAGAGTTGTTCTCAATATTTGTGCTTGTTATACCTTTGTTAAGTTCAAAACCATCAGTTGCCGGTGTATCACTGCTGCTCGGTGATTCACATGCGGCAACAATAAAAGTAAGAAGAACAAAACCAAGTACAACAAATTTCAATTTTTTCATACTGCCTCCGAAAATAAGTTGATAAAATTAGGAACGAGGTGCGAAGCTATAAAATCAGTTAATAATTATCAAGTATTATTAACGGGCAAGTAATTATAATTTTGTATAACAACCGAAAAGATTATTGATCTCCGTCAATAATTTGTTTCAGCAATTGCTCAACCATTTCTCTCCCCCAGTCCGGCATAAGATCATTTTGCGGGATAAAAGAATTATATTTTTCCAGCGACCTTTCTAAAATCGGTTTTGCAGGAACTGGTCCTCCGCCAAACTGTTGAGGCGTATAAAATAATCCGATACCGATCAGATATTCCGGCCGGGGATTTGTCGGATCAATTTCCATTGCCTTTCGAAAACTGTTTTCGGCTTCTGCACCATATTTCATCCATCTGTTCATGGAATCAATCTGCATTCTTGCCTGCGCAATCATACCCATCAAAGTAAATATCTCCGAGTTATTCTGTTCAAGAGAATCCGCCGTTTGCAGAAAAGCTACTGCCTTATCTAAATAAATTTCCTTTCTTGTATTTGATGTATCCGAATAATTGGCAAGCGTATAACAAAATGCCGAATAATAATAAGGCAGCCACTTTTCTTTTTCCGCAAGGGCAATTCGTTCAAAGTTATTTGCAATTTTAATATAGTCGTTAGGTGTTTGTGCCGTTCCTATTTTTTCCAGATTGGACCTCATAGCAGATTCATATTTATCATCAGCATGTACTCCGCTTATGACAATGAGTGACAGAAAAATTGATAAAACAGTTTTCATTTTTGCCTCTATGTTTTAATATGGATTAGTCTCACCCAGTGAGATAAACATTCCGATGAACGCAGTTCGAAGTGCGGGGGCAAGAACCGGTGCACGAACAGTCCCATCGGATGAATAATTATAGCCGTAAATATTGTTGTAACCAATAAGGTTATCAACAGAAAAAAACACGATAGCAAAGCTGTTAAATAAACTTGTAAGGTAACTTACGTTTAAACTAAGGTTTTGATAATTTTTTGCCCTGTCTCCAAGAAATTCCGGATTGTTGGGATTAAAATACGGTCTGCCGGTAGCAAACGAATATGTCATTCCCACCATTGATGAAATTGAGGGCAGCCAGTGTTTAGCAACAACAGAAAAAGTATGCGGTGTTGCAAACGTTGGGAATGCAAGCGTAGGATAATTTCTGAACTCACGTTTGGTATCAAGATATGAATATGATATCCAATAATCGGTATACTTTATTGTTTCGCTGTCTCTCCAGAAGACATCAATTCCTTTTGCATATCCCTTGCCATCATTACTAAATGGTACCGGAGGCAGATTAAAATATGGATGTGTAAGCACTGTACCTTTTGCCAGCTGGTTGTAGTCTTTATAATAAACTTCAATTCTGAAAGTCCTGTTTGTTCCTATATACTGGTAATTCAGTATGTAATGATCGGCACGTTCATATTCAAAGTTGCTTGTTTGAAGAAGAAAATCCTGACCCGGTGTTTGAAAGAATTGACCATATGCAAAATTAATCTGATCATAAACACCAAGCCTGTATGCAAGGGATACACGCGGCGCGATATTGGTTTTATCTAACAGACCGGAATATTCACTTCTAACTCCAAATCTACCGGCAAAATCGTTTGTGAAAAAAACATCAGCTTCCAGATATCCGGCGGCATAAGTTTCACTTAGTTTACTGTCCTGTTCATTAAATTTGTTTGAATGATCCAGCTTCTGAAAATCTCCTCCGAAAGTAAGAAATGAATTTGCAAAAAGATTTTTCTGAACCGTAAGTTTTCCGGCATGAAACTTATCTTTCTGATTTAATTTATTTATATCTATATCAAAATTATCTTCATCTATACTGAAAGAGTAGCCGCCAAAGACAGCCCAGTCATCCCACAGAATCTCTCTCAGGTTAGAGTTAAAAAAGAAGTTACCTCCTTTCAAACGAAAGAACTCTTTATAAGTTGGCATATCAAGGTTTTGTGAATACAGAGAAAGATCTCCATAGCTATATGAAGAAAAAGCTTTAAGAATTCCTGTGTCGGAAATTTTTTGACGAAAGTTTAACGATCCCTCAAAACTTTCCGGAGCTTTATCCCAATCGGTTCTCTGTTTTTGAACATCAAAATATGGTGCAAGGTTATAATATCCACCTTCAAATGCCAGGGAAGTGTTTTCCCATCTTTGAACATGTGAACCGCCGAGCCCAACAGCCATAAGACTGACCGCACTTTGAGTTTTGGTCGGAAGATCCTGTGTTTTTAATACAAGCACTGATGAAAGTGCCTGACCATATTGAGCGGAATAACCTCCTGTACTGAAAACAGTTCCTTTAAACAGAAACGGAGAAAACCTGCCGCGTGAGGGAATGTCGGGAACACTTGTATAAAAAGGATTCTGAACCGCCATTTCATCAATAATGGTTCTTGTTTCTGAAGCTGAACCGCCGCGGACAAACAATCCCTCTGCCTCACCAATTGGCGTAGTGCCGGGCAGAGTTTGAAGAGCACCATAAATATCTGCACTCGCACCTGCTGTAGTTACTATATCCAGAGGACGCAATATAACAGCCTTATTCTCATCACTTGCTTCAAATGTTCCTGCCGATATTACAACAGCACCGAGTTCTTTAGACTTCTCCTCTAAAACCATTTCGAAAAACTTATCTGCACCATCAAGAGCAACATCCTTGTTCACCGTTTTATAGCCCACAAAACTTATAACAAGCACTCCGGCTCCTTCTTCATCGGTTGAAAAGGAAAAACTTCCGTCTGTATCTGAGGTTGTGCCGTCGTAAGTATCCTGTAGATAAATATTAGCTCCGGGCAATGGCTGATTATTATTATCAGTTATTCTTCCGGAAATTTTTGTCTGTGCATAAATTGAATATGAAACGGCAAGAAAAAATAACAGTGTAAAAACAATTTTCATTTAGGCTGATGATTTCTTTATGAAGATAATTTTGATTCAAAACTTAGCTTGAAAAGATTTAACTGCAAAATATTAATCGGTTAACGTGCAGAATTTTCCGGTGAGTGTTTTGCTGCAGGACAAAATAAAAAACCAGACGCCCTCCACATAGCTCAGGACAAAGGCTTGTAATTATTCAGGATAATTAAAGTTGAGCCAATTAATCCTGCAGCGAGTAATCCGAAGTCCTGGTAAATACCAAGATTTAGTGCGGCAGTGAAACCAACTATTGACCAGAGAAGGGGAATGACTATTATAACGGGACTAACTTTTTTCCTCGTCCACAATAATATACCGAAAGTAAAAATGGTAGTTGGACAGGGTAATCCAAAGGTTGGTGTTCTCGGATAAATATGTCCAAACTGCATTCCGAGGAGGGGATAAATTATAAGAGCATAAACAATGAATACTATTCCGGTAATTCCCGCAACGTTATTATTAAACCCGAATGAAAGATCCTTTCTTAAAATTCCATAAACAAAAAAAAGAATTGCCTGGATGATAAATATTCCGCCAAAGGCATAAGCAGCAGGATTTATACCAGCAAAGAATATCAAATGATACACCACACCGATCCATAACCAAAAGAAGGATAGTGTACCGGAAATCACTCTATCAGAGTAATTATGTTTTTTAACAGCAAGAAATATGACACTTAAGGCAAGCAGAATAAAAAGTATTTGGATTGGTGAAACGGCAGTATTGTAGCTGCCGAATACATCAAGAAATTGTTCAACTGTAAATGGAATTTTCATAACAAATTAATTTCCTGATGGAAATTTAGAAAATATTTAAAGGGACATCAATTCTATTGTTATGTTATATACAAAAAGCCAGGCTTAACTATCCTGGCTTTTAACAAAATTAAGAAAATATCTTTACTGCTTAATTACCCAGCGGAATCTTTGATGCATTTTCTTTCAGCCACTCATCAAAGTTTTTTAACGATGGATTGAGCGATTTTGAAAACTCCAGACTTCTCGCACCGCAGAAATCTTTTTCAAAGTCATGTTTAAACTGAAACATATTTCCAACATCATCTGCTCCGGGAAAGTCCAACGCCCTGTATGCGTCGAATGAATATGGACGATAAGTAACTTCTTCTCCAAGAGCTTTTGTCATTTTTTCCGCCATCTCTTTTCCCGTTAAATGTCCGCCCGCAATTCCCACTTTTTTTCCTATAAATTCATTTCCTCTTTTAAAAATTTCATAAGCGGATTTGCCAATATCTTCAACGCCAATCCCGGGAAGTTTTTTATCGCCCATCGGAATAGAAAACACTAACTTACCATCCTCACCTCTTGATGGACCCCAGCCAAAATAAATTAAGTTTTCCCAATAACCGCTTGTTAAAAGCAGCGTAACCGGAAGACCCTGTTCGATAAAAATATTATCTGCTTCGCCTTTTCCATCGAAGTGAGGAACCTTATATTTTCCGCCAAGCGTTGGCATTCTGTTATCGTCAAGCGGAATCCATTTTCGGGTGTCCTCGAGGGTTGACCAGATTACATGTTTGCTCCCGGTTTCCTTTGCTGCCTTAGCAATCAAGCCTGCTTGTTCAATTTCTTTCTCTGCCGAAAAATGTTCCCAAAAAAAGGTAACAGCAAATACACCGTATGCGCCTGTAAATGCAGACTTTAAACTTTCATAGTCATCAACATCTGCCTGTACAACTTCTGCACCCAGTTCTGCTAAAGCCTTTGATTTTTCTGAATTAACATCTCTTGTTAATGCCCTGGCAGTAAAACCACCCGAAGCATCGTTGATAATTGAACGAACCAGCCCGCTGCCCTGAGCACCTGTTGCACCCAGAACAACAATTATTTTTTTCTCCGACATATTATGCCTCCTGTTAAATTAATAAAGTATGTGTTATAACACGCAATATAATAAAAAGTATTATTCAAGCAAATGTGAATCAATTTTATTGGTGTCTCCGAACACAACGCAGCCAGAAATAATTCAGGGTTTTGTGTTTGGACTAAACCGGATATATTTAGCGGCAATTTTTTTATATACTAACTGAACTAAACTTTTTTACGGAGTAAAAATGCGATATATCTGTATCCTGATTTTATTAGAGCTAATGATTTTCGGATGCGCACAAAACAACAGAGCAATTAAAGAATCCGATCCTAAAATTATTGTTGAAGAAGATCCTGACTTCTACAAAAGAAAATTAGATGAAGGAATTGATTTTACAGCCCACGGCAACGAACCATTCTGGTCAATAGATATAGACTTTGATAAAGGAATGATGTTTACCTCTTTAACAGATATTTCCGAACTAAACATGCCTGCTGCCAATGTGATAAAGGAACTGGATGAAGATACAATCCGGTACCATTCTATAACCGAAGCGGGTGAAATAATTATAAAATTGGTCAAAGAGGTTTGCATAGACGACATGTCCGGAGAAAAATTTTCTCATACAGTTACTGTTAAGGCAAAGAAATCCACGGATAATAATTACACAGAATTTAAAGGCTGTGGAAAGTTTTTAATGGATAAGAGGCTGCACGATATATGGGTGATGCAGGAAATTAAAGGTGTTGAGGTTAAGAAAGAAAATCTTTTAAAAGGTCTTCCTGTTTTTGAATTCTACTTAAATGACATGCGTTTTTCGGGGCATTCGGGATGCAACCAGCTTGCCGGAAAGATAAGCATCGAAGGAAATAAAATTACCTTTAGTGATATTATAGCAACAAAAATGGCATATCCCGATATGCATATTGAACAAGAAATTCTATCAGCACTTTCCGGTAAAACACTTATATATAAAATTGAAAAACTCAGACTTACAATTACGGGAGAGAACGATGAAGTTATCAGATTTCATAAAATAGATTAAGGTAAGGATTAGACTTATTCCAACAGGGAGATTCAGACATGAAATATTTTTCTATCAAATCTAAAAAAACATGTGATGCACATTAAAAAGTTTTTCACAGACTATTCACATCTTACATATAGGTTAATTCAAATTTAAAATCAGGATAAGTCAATGCAAACTATATTAGGATCAAGCGGAGTTATTGGCAAAGAGCTTGCAAAATCGTTACCTCAATACACAAACAAAATCAGGCTGGTTAGCCGTAATCCGAAAAAAGTAAATCAAACAGATAAACTTTTCACTGCGGATCTTACAAATCCGGAACAGACAATGAAGGCTGTGGAAGGTTCTGAAATTGTTTATTTAACAGTCGGCATTCAGTACAAGGCTTCAATCTGGCAGCAGCAATGGCCTTTGATAATGCAAAATGTTATTGATGCTTGTAAAACCCATAATGCTAAGCTTGTGTTTTTTGATAATGTTTATGCCTATGGTAAAGTTAACGGCTGGATGAAAGAAGATACTTCATATAAACCGGTTAGCAAAAAAGGAGAAGTTCGTAAACAGATAGCTGAATTACTGATGAGGGAAGTTGAGAAAGGAAATCTTAAAGCTCAAATTGTAAGAGCCGCAGATTTTTACGGACCGGACACACCTCTTAGCATGGTTACTGTAACCGTGTTTGAAAATTATAAAAAAGGAAAAAAGGCGCAGCTTTTCTTAAGTGATAAATATCTTCATTCCTACACGTACACTCCGGATGCCGGTCGCGCAACAGCATTGCTTGGAAACACAGAATCCGCTTACAACCAGATCTGGCATTTACCATCAGATAAAAATGTAATGACAGGAAAGGAATTTGTTGAGTCTATAGCAGAAGCATTTTCCGTAGAGCCGCGTTATGTTGTGCTGAATAATTTTTTAATAAACGCAGTTGGATTGTTTGTGCCCGAAGTGAGAGAAAGTAGGGAAATGATGTATCAGTTAAATTCTGATTATCTGTTTGACAGCTCTAAGTTTGAATCCGTATTTAACATTAAGCCAACAGCTTATAAAACAGGAATTAAAGAAACAGTAAACTGGATGAAAGAGTACCATTGAAAATCACAATCAATTATTCATTGCGGTTACAGGGCGCTCCACTCAATACTTGATATAAATGTTTGTTTTGATGTGT
The DNA here is from genome assembly GCA_046484705.1 of Ignavibacteriaceae bacterium. Lineage (GTDB taxonomy): Bacteria > Bacteroidota > Ignavibacteria > Ignavibacteriales > Ignavibacteriaceae > JAGXRK01. The sequence continues at coordinate 20,599 of JAWOIK010000024.1, forward strand.
TAATGTTAACCCCCTCGATAATATCAAATCCATCCTTAACCGAACGGCTTATTTCTATTTCATCATTGAAAAAACATTCCGACGAAAATGTTACAGCAATACTTTTTATGATTCTGTTGCTGTAGTTGTCTGTGTTGTATGAATCGAGAATCAGCTCAATGTAACGTGTATTATTGACATGCTGATTTATGTCAATATCTGTGTACCTGAATTTTTTGTTAAACAATACTTCTTTAGCTGAACCCGGAATAATTTTAACAGGAAACTCATCAACAGCAATCAAATCAGGCTGATAGTTAATTACCTTCGGTAAATTTTTAGTATCTGTAATACGTTTTGTTTTTGTGTTGATCGGGAGCCAGGCGCTGGTAGCATTAAATAGTGTCTGGATATCTTTATTTCTTATTGTGTAGTCTCTCATCGAGTACAACTTATGTTTACAGCGCGGCCATGTTTTAATAATTACGGAATCACTAAATGCCGGATAATCATTAATTTCAAGTTTAACCCAGTTAAGCACCCACGCAAAATTGTGTTTATAGAGGTCTTTAAAGCCGAGCCCTAAATTATCAGCATGTACCGCGGCAACATCCTGCAGCATATTAAAAACAGAGCTGATTTTAATTTTGTTATTAAAATCAACATCATAAGCCCGGACGATTTTAATTTCTTCGTAAAGGTTATTCATTTGTTATTGTTAAGTAGAGACGTTGCTTTCATCCTGTTTCCTGTTGATGCAACGTCTCTACAAGATGATGAATTACTGAATAGTATTTAAAGCATCATTTAAAGATTCTAACTGATCAACACCGCTTGGTATCTGTATACTTGATCCCTTAAAATCTTCTCCAATTGGCTCTGATCTTCCGCCTAAATGTTTAGCAAGAAACAATTCAGTTACAGCAAAGAAAGAAAGACTGTTTTCCGGGCGGGCAAAACCATGTCCTTCATCCGGATAAAGCACATAAGTAACAGGTATATTTTTTTCCTGCATTGCCTGTACGATCTGATCAGATTCTGTTTGTTTAACCCGCGGATCATTAGCACCTTGTCCTATTAACAGAGGTTTCTTGATTGAGTCGACATGTGTTAAAGGGGAGATAGAATCAAGAAACTTCCTTCCTTCTTCTGTACGATTATCGCCCATTCGTGTTGCAAACATTTCTACTATGGGTGCCCAGTAAGGCGGAATGGTTTCAAGCAAAGTATTCAGGTTTGAAGGACCAACAATATCAACACCGCAGGTGAAAACATCTGGTGTAAATGTTAGTCCGACAAGGGTTGCATAACCACCATAGCTGCCGCCCATAATTGCAATCTTATCTTTATCGGCAATACCTTCGTCGACTGCCCAGTTTACAGCATCAATCAGGTCATCGTGCATTTTTCCTGCCCACTCTTTGTTACCGGCATTTATAAAATCTTTTCCAAATCCGGTTGAGCCGCGGAAGTTAACACTAAGAACAGCATAACCACGGTTCGAAAGCCATTGATGAAGAGAATTATAACCCCATCCGTCGCGTGCCCAGGGTCCGCCATGAACAAGCAATACCATTGGTAATGGTTTGTTTGGACGGGCATTGTTATCTGGATCTGTCCATAGGGGAAGGGTAAGATAACTTACTAAGTTTAGATTATCCCTGGATTTTATTATAACCGGGCTTATATAAGATAACTGCAGCCCTTCAAGCGCTTTTCTGTTAGTAAACAGAAAGGTTGCTTTTTTATTTGTGCGGTCGTACAGATAATATTTTACGGGACCATTATCAATAGTGAAGGCTATTGTCCAGGTTTTATCATCAAGGGTGCGGTCGGTTACATTCACCTCTGCTTTTTCAAGTGTCTTAAGGTAATCAATGTCAGCCTTTATTGATTCATCCAGAATCGTCCATTCAGTTTTTTCATAGTTACTTGCTGCGGCTTCAATGGTTTTCTCAACAGGGTGGATCATAATGCTGCTCAAGTCAGCCTTTGGATTTTCATATATCAGGTTTTTATCGCCGCTCTCAAGGTCGATTGAAAATAATGCGGCAGTATTTCTGCCACGGCTGTCAATCATATAAAGTGTGTTTCCTGTTTTATCAAACCCAATGGTTGTTGTTGTCATCATATCTTCCATCGGAATCTTGTCGAATGAACTCCATCCGCCAGAGCCATCCGGGATAAAAAACTCACTTCCGCCATCCGGAGTCATTTTCATAGCATACCTGATTGTATAGCTATCATCAGTTTGAAATCCTGCAAACTGATCGTTCTGCTGAACGATGGTCATTTGTCCGCTCATAATATTTATTCTGTATATATCATGAAATTGGGGATTTCTTGTGTTAAGCCCTATAAGTATTTCATCCGGAAACTTGTAACTTACTTCCTGGATTTGTGTTGTTGGTCTTAATTTTTTTCCATTGGGCATTGTTACAGGATTTCCATCAGGACCGGGAATTTCTTCGAACGGGGTAAGATTTTTATCTTCTTTCGATCCGATATTTACGGCATGAAGCTGCCAGTTTTCATCTCCACCCAAATCCTGCAGATAAAGTATATGATCATTGGTATATGCCCAGAAATAAATTCGTATTCCACGAAGCGAATCATTGGTAACAGCCACAGCATTTTCCGGATTATCTTTTGGTGCAACCCATACGTTAAGAACTCCATTTACTGGTGCTAAATAACTGATGTGCTGTCCATCCGGACTAATCTTTAAAGCAGCTTTATCCGGGTTATCAAAAAGAACTTTTCTTGGTATCAATTCGGTTTCCTTCATTTCAGTTGAACAGGCCTGAAACAAGCCGGTTATAAGTGGAAGTAAAAGTACAATTAATAGTTTTTTCATAGCAGAATCCTCTCTCTTATAAATTTGTTTTTAGGAAGTGTGCAAATTTAACAATTATATATTGCTTAATTCAAAGCACAAAATAAGAGTTTAAATACAGAAAGGGCTAAACCAGCAAACGAGTGATTTGAAAAAAGCTGTCAACTGTGCCCATTAAATGTAATATTATCAACCTCTACAAGGTCATCTAATCTTATTAATATTCCACCATCCGTTTTAAGATATTCAATTTTATCTTTTGAAAAAAGATCAGTAATAACACACGCAATTGATTTAACAATTTTATTATCATCTCTGTAAGAAAGAGTTACCTTTCTTTTTCTAAGAGCACGGAGTTCAAGTTCGTCATAAAGTCCGCAGGCAATAGGCGTATATTTTTTTGTCATAACAAATTCAATTTCTTGATCTCATCAATTCATAAACCCTGGAGGAAAGTGCTTTAAATTTGGGAAGCGCTGCTTTTTCGGGAAGCGGTATGAAGCATGCAATAATGTATCTTACGTTTCCATCATCTACTATACCAACATCATTTGTCCAATAGGAAAACCAGCCGGTTTTATTATAGTACATCACATCTGACGGAAGTCCGGCAGCAATTTTTGATTTATCTAATTGACTTCCCAGCAGTGAAAGCATTTGCATACTTACCCAGGGATTAACAAGTTTAAGAGAATAAACTCTGAATAAAAAATCAGCAGCATGTAAAGCGCAAGATTCTGTACCTCGAACATTTTCATAACCGGAATCTTCAACTGTTCTTTTTAAGAATTTTCTTGTCACTTCACTCCCCTTCCACCCATAGGAGTGAAGCAGGTAATCAATATTAGGTCTTTGGGCAATATCAATTAAACAGTTTGCTGCAGAGTTATCACTCCGTGTTATCATTAAATCAAGGAGATAATAAATTGTAACAACATCTTTTTCACTTAACAGAGGTCTTGGGTCTGATTTAATTTCCTTTGATCTGTCAACAGCATTATGTCCGCTCACAATGTGTTCATCATATAAAGAATATTTTCTCTGAGAAACCTGGTGCAGAACTTCTGCCGCAACGTACATTTTATAAACAGAAGCTGGATATATGAAGTTATCATAATTTACGCCGCCCAGAACAGGCTCAGCACCAGTTAAATCTATAACTGCGAAAGAGATCTGTTCGGTGCCATCTTCACCGACATCAAAATTCCCTTCAAGATCAAGATCAACAATGATGTTGCGTAATGCCCGCGAAAAGTTTTCATCCGTTTTGTAATAAGAAGGAACTTCCACTGGCTGAGAAAAAACCAGACTGCCCGAAAGAATGAATATTAAAATTATAGTTTTCATTATGATATAGGGTTTTGATAAAATCTAAATAACATTGCCGATAAAATAACCAATCTACAAACACATATGAATAAGAAGTTGAATGTAGTGCTTAAATATTTACCCCGGACAAAAGCAACTTGTTGATTCCCCCGGTAGTCTAACCTGGCATATTTCAAAAACATTTTTTCAGGAGTGCACATCCGGACTTGATTCTTTCTTGTTCTCACATAATCAATTCATAAGGAGAGATATGAAAAAAGAATCAGTCGCACTGCGCATCCTACTTGTTGGATGTTTAATTGTATTGTTATTAATTCCATTATGGATGATCCAGTTTCTTGTATCTGAAAGACAGGTATACAGAAATGAAGCGGTAAGAGAAATAAGCAAAAGCTGGGCTGGTCCGCAAACAATTGCGGGTCCGCTGCTTACTATAGTTGCCAGTCAGGAACACATCGATAAAAACGGAAAAGTATCGGTATCAAAGAAACGAACTTTTTATTTGCCGGAAAATCTTTCAATAGATGCAAAGGTAACTCCCGAAATAAGATACCGGGGAATTTATTCCGCCATAGTTTATAAAACATATTTAGATATTAAGGGAGATTTTAAATTTGAGAAGCTGAAAGAAAAATTAAACGATCCAGCCCTCTTAGAAAGTTACCTGTCCTTTAACATTGATGATCCCAGAGGAATTCAGCAGAACATTACTGTAAAGTGGAATGATGTTCTCCGGAATGCTAATCCCGGACTAAAAGACAAAAATATTTTCACAAACGGTTTTCACTCAGAGATAAATATTAACAAAGAGAAAACGGTCGGCTCGTTTGGAATCAATTTAACACTTAACGGAGTTGATGATCTGAATTTTGTTCCGATGGGAAAGAACACAGAAGTAAACGTAAGCTCATCCTGGAGTAACCCAAGCTTTATTGGAAACTTTCTTCCCGCAGAACGAGAAGTGAACGAGAATGGTTTTACTGCCTCGTGGAGCGTAAATCATTTTAACCGCGAATTTCCCCAGGAATGGGAAAATCAGCAGTATGATGTATTTAAAGATAAGTTTGGTGTTAAGTTTTTTATACCGGCAGACGAGTATCAGCAGACAATGCGTTCATCAAAGTACGGACTGCTTATAATCATACTTACATTTGTAAGTTTCTTTCTTGTTGAAGTTTTCAGCGGAAAGGCAATTCACCCTATCCAATATTTATTAATTGGACTGGCATTAGTAATTTATTATTCCCTGCTGCTTTCATTATCTGAGTATATTTTGTTTCAATACTCATACTTAATAGCCGGCTCTCTTGTGATAGGATTAATAACTCTCTATACAAAAAGTATTTACAAGAACCGGAATATTGTTTTATCGATATTATCAATGCTTATTTCGTTTTACGGATTTGTTTATGTGCTGCTTCAACTCCAGGATTACTCACTGCTGCTCGGCAATATAGCGTTGTTTTTAATACTGGCGGCAATCATGTTCTTTACAAGAAAAGTAAATTGGTTTGATGTGTTGAAAAGTAAATCGGTTGTTGAATAGCAGACTAAGGCCTCAGGCTTGTCATTCTGAGGAATGGAGTGACGAAGAATCTATTACCAGGCGGGGAGCGTGGCCGGCGCCGGTCACGGCGCGCCAAGCGGCACCCAACAGGTAGAGGGGCAGCGCGACCAGTGACTGGCCGAGCCCATACTTGGAGTAGGTCCGTCCATCGCGACCGGTGAGGGTATACGGGATCGTGCTATCCGTGCTCTCTACCAGGACGATCTCCACCGGGGGTACGGCGCCGGGAGGCACGCTCACCCGGCCGTGCTCGGCCATTGCCCGCGTGACCTGGTACATGGCCTCGCCATCGCTACCAGAGATCCGGCCATTGCCCAGAACGATGAACAGCGCTGCCAACAAGAGCACCAGTTGGAGGGCGGGCCTGCCCTTCATCGGCGCCCCTCCACCCGGTAAAGGTGTACCCCATCCCCGGTCCACACGGGCGCGAGGCCCAAGCTGCCCACGCCCACCCCCGGCCCCTCGTCGCGCACGAGGACATACCGCACGTCGTAGCGATC
>JAWOIK010000098.1:0-8397 GCA_046484705.1 Ignavibacteriaceae bacterium
TTGCTTTGCAAAGATTTTTCCAGAAACAGCTTGGCTTTTTTCCAGTCACCGCTTGAAAGTGCATCACGGCCTATTTCATAAAAGTCGTTTTTCATATAGAAAGAAGGTTATAATTACTACTTAGAATGATTTAAGATATTAAAATATTTAGTTAAGGGAAAGAAACCTTTGGACTCAGATATAAATAATGAAGCGGAAATAGAAAACCCGGTATCCGGAATATATTTTTGGATATGTTTGCATTCAATTTCGCAGAAAGAAACAATTGGGTAAATCAATCCAGATAGTTTGTCCTTCAGAATTTTCTATTTATTATATCTGCGGCAGAAATATAGAATAAAGAAAAGAGGTTAATCATTTCATCAGCAAAAGCTTCTTTGATGAAATAAACTCTCCCCCCTGCAATTTATAGAAATAAACACCGCTTGCCAGACCCGAGGCATCAAACCCAACTTCATATTCACCTGCCGGAAGCTGCTCATTTACAAGTGCTGCAACTTCATTACCCGGCACATCATAAACTTTTAGTGTTACCAGTTGAGACGCATCGCGATGACTCTCTACAAGTGGCACAGTAAATTTAATTTTTGTGTTTGGATTAAACGGGTTTGGATAATTCTGAAAGAGAAAAAAATTATCTGAAACCTCAGCGGAAATATTCTGAACACTTGTTGTGTTTTGTGAATATTTTATTGTTGCAATGTCCAAATTTCCCGAGCTTCTGCTCCATCCGGTAACATAAACATTATCTTTAGAATCAACCACAATTGATGAAGCTACATCAGTGCCATTGCCAGGGCCGTTATATCTATCAGCCCAGATTAGCAATCCTTCCGGGTTATATTTTAATACAATATAATCAGCATTATCTGACGTTCCAAAACTATAGCCCGCAATATAAACGTTTCCATTCCTGTCGAGAGTAATATCATAAGGAAAATCGTAGGAATTTCCCGGACCATTATACCGCCGGGTCCAAACAGTATCACCCCTCTGATCATATTTAATCAATACAATATCGGCATCATCTATAACCGAACTCCAGCCAGTAACGTAAGCAAACCCAGAATCATCTACCACAACTCCGATACCTTTGTCATGCAAACCGTATGTGCCGGGATTTCCATTATAACGAGCCACCCACAATTCATTTCCGGACGAATCATATTTTACTGTGACAATATCAGTCCATGTAGAGCCACCCCAGCTTTGCCCCGTAACATACACATTACCAAAATTATCAACAGCAATATCATTACTTTCATCAACACTGTATGAGGTGGGACCATCATAAACTGCAACCCATAAAAAATCTCCACTGGAATTGTATTTAATTGTTCCATAATCTGCATTTGCAGTTGCAGAAAAAACACCAGTTACATATATATTATTCTGATTGTCGATAACCATAGAACGGACGTAATCACGATTATTTGCATAATCAAATCGCTTAGCCCAGAGCAAGGTTCCATTCGGATCATATTTTAAAATGATAAAATCTTGTAGTGTTTGTAAAAGCATACTGGTCCCTGCAACAACAATATTACCAGAATTATCAATTTTTATTATATCTCCCCCATCTGTCAAACCAGCATCGAATCTATGAGTCCAGATTGTATTACCAGCCGTATCATATTTTATTGTAACGACGTCTAAATTGTCTCCATAAGGGAAGGGGATTGAATTACTGTATCCTGTTACATAGCAGTTGCCGGATATATCCACAGTCACAGACCTTGCTCTGTCATAGTTCTGATTATTTGGGAGACCATCATAAAACCTTGCCCACTGCAGAACTCCATTATTGTTATATTTTAATGTTACATAATCTGTATAGCCGTTTGGGGAAGCGTCTGATTCCCCTACAACATACACATTCCCTATATTATCAATTACTATTTGATGTGCCTTATCGTCTGAAGTATGATTAAATCTTGCTACCCATTCTTCGGTAATATTTTGAGGGTATGAAATATTGTGAATTAAAAATATCGAACAGAGTAAGGTTAGTAAAACGCTAAAGCTTTTGGTTAAATAAATTTTCATAAACAGCCTCATGTTTATTGAAAAGAGCATCTTTTATTTTAAAAGGACAGTCTATTGCAAATTCTTCTTAGCAGGCTTCTTTTGGTGCCGCCTTTCTGCAATATAGACTAAGTGTTATTCGCTTTTTATGGGAAACAGTCGTCCTCTATATTTTAGTACAGATGGTTTTAGTTAGATTAAATCTTTCTTGTGCTGCGGGTAATTACTTGACGAAGGTACATATAAGAAAGCTTATAATCTTTAATCGGAATATACAAGAATTGAAAATATGTTGGAAACAAAAATCATTAATCCCTATAAAAGAGAAACCGGTTTAATTTTTTGAAGTGTTTACTGTAAATAAAAATCTATATTCCCGAACAACCCCATCACTATAAATATAATTATTCCGGATATCGCTCCAAGATAAATCCGACGGATGTATTTTCTTCCTTCATCATTTTTGCTTTTCAATAATCTGAATGCCGGGTAAGCAATTGAAACATCCATAATTCCAATTGGAATCAAATATATAATTGGAAACCAGTTTAGTATGAATGGAATAAACGATAACATCATAACCAGAAAGAAAATGAAGCTGCTGATTTTAAGTGCAGTTACTCTGCCGTATTTAATCGCAACCGATTTTGAGCTTATCAATTCATCACCCTTAATATCCATGGCATCAGCAGCGATTTCTTCTCCGAGATCAATAAGTGCTGCAATCAATCCGAAAAACAAAACCATTTTGTGAAAAGGCAAACCGACACTTGCTCCGCCGTAAATGAAAGTCATCCCAACAGAAAAACTGACCATCAGGTTACCGGGCAATCCGCTTTTCTTGAAATAACGGTTGTAGAGAAACCCTATTACTGCCAGCAGAATTGAAATTATAAGTACTGTAACGCTGATTAAATAACCGGTTAAAATTCCTGCTAACAATAGAAACAATGAAAAGTATAAAGCTTCATTTGGTGTAACCTGGTTTGAAGGTATTGGACGATGCGGCGCATTTATCTTGTCTGTCTCAACATCAAAGTAATCATTCATTACCAGTATTGAAGCAGAAATTAAAAACACTGACATAAAACCAAATACGGTTGCAGGAATTGACGCAAACTCTCCGAGTGCTAACAGTTGACCCATCACAACACAAACTCCTGCAGAGAAAGGGAGTTCGAAGCGGAGGAGTTCGAGAAGACCTTTAATTTTATTCATTTGCATTAAACTTATTATTTTTTAAAGTAAATTTTTAGAAGTATAAAAACATTTGTAGCTCCCTTTTCGGATTGAAAAAACGAAACAATGGTACAGAAGAGACATTCATAAAGTATTTTAAATCTATACAATCAGATATTCTTCAGAATAACCTTTGGATCAATATTATTCGATAAGACTGCTGTTAAGACAATAGTATTTTCTGATTCAATTTTGTAATAAATAGAATATGGAAATTTTGATAACACAGCGCGCCTGAATTGATTTTTAACTTTGATTGGATAAGATTGAGGGAACTGTGCGATATGATTTATTTTTTCGTCAAGTGCATCTAAAAATCGGTGTGCGAGTGAAGAATCTTTTCGCGCATAATGAGCCATTGCGGCTATTATATCATAGTGTGCTTCTTCCCTTATATCAATCATTTGAAAAGATCGCTGATCTTTTTCTTTGATTCATCCCAGGGGATAGTTTTTCCTTCAGACTCAGCTCGTTCAAGCAGTATTTGTAAATGGCTTTCATTTACCGGAATGCTGTTGTCTTTATCCTCAATACTTTCCCAGATGGTATTGATAAGATTTAGCTTTTCCAGATCGGTTAGTTTGTTGAGATCTATTTGCATATTAATCTCTAATATTTTTTTCTTTAAATATATTGTAATTGGAGAAACTGATGAAACAAAATTTATTTACCGATTTTTAACTAAGCCCAAAATATGAAAATAAACCCTTATGAAAAAGGGCGATTAAATTTTTATCATTATACGATCCCCGTTAAACTTTACAGGCGTGACATCCGTGTAAAATTATAACTATCATTTCCCCTTCATCTTTTTAACATCCTTCATAGTAGAATGAAAGAACTTGCCAAACTTTTTATCCTTCTGCCGCTTATCAACGTAGGACATTTCATTATACAGCGACTCTTTATAAATTTTAATGTAGTTGTTGTAACGCTCAGCAGAGATCTCACCCTTTTCAACCGCTTCGAGAACTGCGCAGCCTGACTCGACAGTATGAGTGCAGTCTTTGTATTTACACTGATCCGATAGCTCATCAATTTCATTGAACGTATCACCGAGACCCGACTCATTTGATATCACACCAAGTTCACGCATTCCCGGGTTATCAATTATTATCGTACCATTTTCCAGAACAATTAACTCACGTCGCGTGGTGGTGTGTTTTCCTCTTCCGTCTTTTTCTCTTATCGGCTGAGTTTTGTAAAGTTCCTGATGAATTAAATTATTCAACAAAGTGGTTTTACCAACACCGGATGAACCAAGCAGGCAGTAAGTTTTAAATGGTTCAAAGAGAGGTTTAATATTTTCTATATCGCCGGCACTATTATTACTGAATGCCGCAACGGTAATATCAGGAAAAGTTTTACGGATATCATTCGTCTTATTTTCAATTTCTTCTTCGGTGATGAGATCACTTTTACTTAAGAGTATAACCGGAGTTATTCTGCCTTCGTTTATCATTACGAGGTAGCGTTCGAGCCGTCTTAAATTAAAGTTTGAATCAAGCGACTGCATAATTATCGCAGTATCTATATTCGCAGCGATAAGCTGGTACTCAACTTTTTTTCCGGATGCTTTTCTTTTTAATAAGGATTTACGCGGAAGGATGTCGTGAATAATTGCAAGCTCATCATCATCAAACAACTGAGCATAAACCCAATCGCCGACAGCAGGCAGATCAAGCGAGTCCTCAGAGTTAAATAAAAACTTACCTGTAAGCTCTGCATAAATATCTTTTCCTCCGTTGGAAACAACAAAGCTGTTTTTGTTAACGCTAATTACTCTTACGATGTTAAAATCAGTTTTAGATAAATCAACTTTATCCGTAAACCAATTGTTGAATCCGAGTTTTTGAATATTATTCATTGTTATATCAATAGTCCCTTTAAAATTTAATCAATTTATCCCCAAGTTTGAACAAAGGTTTTAATAATGAAAGGGTTATTACCGTAAAAGCCAGAATAGCTATCATCAAATAATAAACATTAATTCCGGCATAAATATATCGTGCAATTATTATAATTGATAATGGAAGGTTTAATAAAAGTGCTGTTATCAATCCGGGCGCGTATTTTTTTAATATAATTGTTGCGGCTAAGTGTGGAAGTATGGTGTTTAACCCCATCATTCCAATAAAGCCAAGGTAAATGTAGCTAAAAACACTGCCGGGCATATTCTCAATAATTTCGGCAGCAGTAACAAGGTAGCCAAGTATTGTAACAACTATAACAGCAAAAATAAATTGGTTTCTTTCAACCGGCTCGTGGAATTTATTTGCGTGCTTTGACCATTCAGGCAGCCAGATTGATTCCTCTATATTGTGAATTGTAAAACCTAAAAGAAAAATAAGTTTTAATGCGATTGTTATGCTGTCGTTCATAAGCTGTCTTTAACCAATTGTTGAAGCCAAGTTTTTCTATGTTGTTCATATCATTCTATCCTAGGCTGCCACGGTCGTACCGTGGAAAAGATTAACACTCACGTTACGGTGCGACCATGACGCCCGTGTACAGATTAGTAATCTGTGCTACATTTAACTAAGAACTGGTCGGCATTAGCCGGGGGTGGTGAGACGTAAAAGTTAACTATTTTCGGGAGTTACTAATCCTCTTCCTTTTCGGGCAGCTTCTTTATGTACGATTCATAATTAACAACCTCCCACTTAATACCTTTTTTTATAGCTTCCATAATTACATGAATTGCCCAATAACTTATCGGATAATTATTGCCTCTTCTTTGAGAAACAGATTTAGTAACCTTTTCATATTTTACAGTTATCATTGAAGACCATGCGTCATCAATATCACCCACATAATTACTGTCCAGACAAAAAAAGCCTTGTGAAATAATAAAATCACTTAATCTTATAAAATCCAATTTGAGAATTTTACCTGCTGATTCTTTTTTCCCGGCCCCGTCAATTTCGGTTAAACTTGCCTCGCCATCTTTTTTAAAAACCAATATAACTGACCTGTAAGCTGACACTACAGGACTTTCATATTTTATTTCATCCAAAACAAAACCAGGTTCATCAATAATTTTTTTCACCATACAATTGATAGTTACAATAACCTCTGATTCGACCGGCCTGTTTTTAATTTTTGCGGTATTGAATTTCATTTTCTTCAATTTGTTTAAAGGAACTTCATCCAAACCTGCACCCACTCCCAATAATTGTTTTATCTTTTCAACTTCGCCATTACTATTTATCGTCAGAAGATATTTAGTTACCCCTGAAATTACTGCCCGTTCAGCAATTTTCGGATAAACTAATAAGCTTGATAAAGAATCCAGGTTATCAACAGGCGTGGGTAGTACAGAATATTTTGCAGAATCCAGGACAACAATTTTTTCGATTTGAATTTTTGAACTTTGACTTTCAGAATGTGTATAGAGAGGCACACAATTACAGCTATCTTTTGCCTGTGCCTGAACATTTAATGTAAAAAGTTCCGAGAAAAAAAAGACAAAAGAGAATAGAAGTGTTTTCATCTAAATTCCTTCAATTCGTTTTTATTTCCCTTATAATAATAAAAAAATTTACAACTTGGTAAATCTAACTTCAAAATAATTTTGTACCTTCTTAAATTGGTTTCTCTTTTTATCTTGATTTTCGCGGAAGTATTTCGTGAATAATTGTAAGTTCATCATCATCGAAGAGTTGCGCATAAACCCAATCGCCCACAGCAGGCAGATCAAGTGAGTCCTCTGAGTTAAATAAAAACTTTCCTGTAAGCTCTGCATAAATATCTTTTACTCCGTTGGAAACAACAAAGCTGTTTTTGTTAACGCCAATTACTCTTACGATGTTAAAATCAGTTTTAGATAAATCAAGTTTATCAGTAAACCAATTGTTGAAGCCGAGGGTTTGGAGGCTGTTCATATTTTTATTAATTATTTACTCGTTCACCAATGAGTGATAAAGCTATTTGTTTTTAGTCAGCCGCACTAATTAATTTTTGAAATTCTAAATACCAAATTCCATTTCCCAAATACGAACCTTCTTTTATAACAAAAACACGATAATAATTTTGTATAGCATAGTTTATTATCTCACGATAGTCAAACAAAAATTTCGCTCCTCGAATATGTTCAATAGGCCCGATCCCGAACAATTCAACTCCTCGTGTAATTCTACCAGACAAGTAAAGTTGCAATCTGTTGAAAAAGTCTAACTCGATTTGAAGTTTAATACTCTTAGCACCTTGGGAGATTAAATTTACTACATCGGTTTCGGTAATTCTAAACATAATTAAACCTATCCTTTCCCGAAGGGATGTCCAAAGGACTCCTTGCGGAGGATTCCCAAAACCAATTATCAAAGCCGGGATTTTCTATTTCATTCATATATTTTAATATATAACAGCTCAAACCGCTGGACGACACATAATTTTGCAGTAATTGCTTTTAAAACTAATCAATTAAATTTTAAAACACTTTAATATAATTCTTAGCACAACCTTGTTATTGTTGAAAATTTTTTTATTTTATAATAAATCATTAAACACAAAAGGAGGCTGTTTAAAATGGAAAAATTTCTTATTGAGGTAGCTCACGAAGCAGAAAAAAGTGCTTGTCTTAAGGCTGCACAAATCTTACTTAAATCCGGTTCACACTTTGTAACTAATGCAGACTTTGGATGCCTCGATGGAGAACATAAAGCTTGGATAGTTGTGGATTCAGCAAACAAAGATGAAGCAAAAGCCATCTTGCCGCCGGAATATCGCTCATCTGCTAAAATTATTCAGCTAAATAAATTTGATCTGAAAGAAATTGAAAAACTTTTGGGTCATCATCAGGAGTGATCAGCAGTATGAATAAACAGCAATTCAAAATTACTAACCTATTATTTATATGAATAAAACCTTTGATTATGATGCAATAATAATTGGTGCCAGGGTTGCCGGATCAACATTGGCTTCCATACTTGGACAGAAAGGCTATCGCACACTGCTTCTGGATCGCGCAGCATTCCCCAGCGATACAATATCAACTCATTTCTTCAGAGCTCCTGCCCTTCGGGCTTTTGATCGCATTGGTATCGGTAGTGAAGTTCAATCCGTTGCACCGAAACTGAGAGTAAATTATAATGTTATTAATGGAATCGAATTTCCTGAACCGGTAGACCGTCC
>JAWOIK010000242.1:0-9099 GCA_046484705.1 Ignavibacteriaceae bacterium
GCATAATTGAAGATGAGGCGGGTAACCTTTGGCTAGGTACCGGTTCGGGTATTACATACTTCAATGTTTCCAATGAAACCTTTACAAATTTTTCTGCGAACGATGGATTAATTGGCACAATGATGAATCCTGAATCAGCATTAAAACTTAAAAATGGTTTGATGATCTTCGGCAGTACAAAAGGACTGAACATTTTTGATCCGGCAAAAATTAAATTATCCGATTATAAACCCTCTGTGGTTTTAACAGATTTTCAGATTTTTAACAGGTCCATTATAATTAGTAATGACTCTCCCCTTCGGCAGAGTATTGCACATACTAAGGAGCTGACCCTGGAGTATAATCAGGATGTTTTTTCATTCGAATTTTCGGCATTGGATTTTAATTCGCCGCAATCGATTCAATATGCATATAGGATGGAAGGCTTTGATGAGAATTGGATTGAAAGCGGTAACAGGCGTTACGCTACTTATACAAACCTTGATCCCGGAGTATATATTTTCAAAGTTAAAGCAACCAATTCAGACGGAGTGTGGAATAGTGAACAAGCAACACTAAAAGTAATAATTAGTCCCCCCTGGTGGGCAACCCTGTGGGCATATGGTTTGTATACAATTTTAATTATTCTTGGCTTACTGGCAATCAGACGATTTGAAATGAACCGTACAAAACTTAGAAATGAATTACAGATGCGAGAGCATGAAGCAAAACAAAAAACACAGTTAGAAGAAATGAAATCAAGATTCTTTGCAAATCTGTCACACGAGTTCAGAACACCGTTAACACTGATTAAGGGTCCAGTTGAATTATTAAAGAATAATATTTCAGACAGCTTACGATCCGAGCAAATTAGTATAATTGAACGCAACAGTGAAAAGCTGAAAGAACTTATCGATCAGCTTCTTGAATTATCACAACTGGAAAACTCCTCTGTGCCATTGAGAAAACGAAAAGAAAACGTAGTAGCGGTTCTTAAAGGGTTGGTATATTCTTTTGATTCTCTGGCCGGTCAAAAAAATATTTTAATTGAGTTTGATAGTGATTCAGAAATTAAAACATTATGGATTGATAAAGATAAGTTTGAAAAGATAATTAATAATCTCCTTTCCAATGCTCTAAAGTTTACGCCAGAAGGCGGAAAAGTACGCGTAATTATTAAGAGTATATCATCGGATGAAAAAGAGTTTGTTGAAATTAAAATATCCGACACCGGTATTGGTATTCCGGAACATAAACTTGAAAATATTTTCGACCGGTTTTACCAGGCAGATGATTCTTCACAAAGATCTTATGGCGGCTCGGGAATTGGATTGGCGCTTGTCAAGGAACTAGTTGATCTTCACAAGTGGGATATTAATGTTGAAAGCGGTGAAGGCAAGGGTGCAACTTTTACATTAATAATTCCTAAATCGCATCATTATCTTAATGATGCTGAAAAAGTATCCGGAGAATCCATAAATGATTTATTAAATGACGATCAGAATAAATCATCAGCAAATCATTTCCATGGTCTTATTGAGGGACTAAACACGGGAGAGATGGAAGGCATATCACAAGAAAATAAATCCTCCATACTAATTGTTGAAGACTCTGCTGATCTTAGAAAATACTTATCAGCTTTACTTCAAAATGATTACGTGATTTCCGAAGCTGCAAATGGTGAAGAAGGTATTAAAACTGCAAATGAAATTTTGCCCGATTTAATAATAAGTGATGTAATGATGCCTTCGATGGATGGAATGCAATTCTGTAAGCAGATTAAGTCGGAATGGAAGACAAGTGATATACCGATTATTCTTCTTACTGCCAAAGCCTCGTTTGAGAGTAAGTTGGAAGGACTGGAAACCGGAGCAGATGATTATCTTACAAAACCGTTTGATTCAAGAGAGTTGTTCGTCCGAATTAATAATCTGCTTGAGCAAAGAAAACGGATAAGAGAAAAATACAATAAAGAACTTTCCCCTCTTCCGGAAATAAATAAACTTGAACCGGCAGATAATAATCTTATCAGGCGTGCATACGATATTGTGTTAATGAATCTTGACAAAACAAACTTCAGCACAGATCAGTTGTCTAAAGAATTATTTTTAAGCCGTTCTCAGCTTCACAGAAAATTTTCAGAAATAACCGGACATGCACCCGGAGAATTTGTAAGAACAATAAAACTAAAACACGCAGCTAAAATGTTACTTGAGAAAAAATTGTCAGTAACACAAATTGCGTATGCCATTGGTTTTTCAAGTCCGGCACAGTTCTCAAGAGCATTTTCAAAACATTATAACTGCACACCATCAGAATATTCTTCAAATCAAAATATCTGATAGAGTCTTTAATAAGAACTGATTGCACTATGCAACAAATTAGCAAGAGATTGACACAAATCAGATAGTTATTCCCTCTCCGCTGTTCTACTTTTGTCCTCAATAAAATTTTACAGACTTAACTCCACAATAATTTGAAAAAGAAAAAAGATATGGAAGATAATACCATCCTGCTCGAAAAGAAGGAAAAATTCATTTCAAGAATAATAATTGCTGTTTCGATCATAGTCGGTGTATTAATAACAGTTTTATTAACAGGCTTAGCAAATTTATTTAATTAATAAAAGCGGAGACAAAAATGAACACAATAAAATTTTCATACACAATGATACTAATCCTTTTGGCAGGGATGGCTTTTGCACAGTCATCATTTGAGGGTAGAGTTATCTTCGAAGTTAAAGAAGACGGAGAAAGTCAGGTTATGGACTACTATGCAAAAGACAAAAAATTCCTTATGAAAATGCCCGACAAAGGCGGTTCAATACTTTTTGACAGTAAGCAGTTTAAAATGTACGTAATCATAGATGAACAGAAAATGTATATGGAAACAATGATGATGCCTATGAGTACAGGTGCCGGAGGCGGCAGTATTACAAAAACAGGCGAAACAAAAAGTATACTAGGCTATGATTGTGAAAAATTCCTGTTCACTCAAAAAGATATGAGAGGTGAAGCATGGATGACTAAAGAACTTGGCGCTTTCATGTTTTTTATGGAATCGCAGGAAGAAATGCCGGGATGGCAAGCTGAAGTTCTGGATGCTGGTTATTTTCCACTTCAAGTAACTCAACACGATACAAGAAGAAATGTTACCGGTGTTTATGATGTAAAAGAAGTCACCCCAATGAATCTAAGTGATGATTTATTTGCACTGCCGTCGTCATACAAAAAATTTGATCTGATGAATCTGGGTGGTTTCGAAAATTTAATTGGTAAGTGATTGCCCAGAATACTCGAATACTTAGAAAATTTTAAATACTAATTTTTCAAAAGAATTTTACTATTGAATGTAATCGAGGAACAATTATGAATAAAAGTTTTTATTTTTTGATTTTATTGGTTTTAGTATCGTTCAATTTGCATGCACAAATACTCAACGGTGGATTTGAGCAGTGGTCTATGGGTGAACCTGTTGGTTGGCAGACAAATAATATTAATGAACCAAATTTAACTCTGACTCCAATTACTCAATCATCCTTTGCACATGGAGGCTCATACGCGTTAAAGGGGGAAGTATTAGAAGTACCTGTTGATGGACCAACTATTACACATGCACCAATTCTTGTATCTGGTACCTTGGAAGATCCAGTATTTTCTTATTCTGGAAAGCCGGAGTATATACGAGGATTTTATAATTTTCAATCTGTCGGAGGTGATGGATTTGTAGCTAATGCTTTTTTACTTAGTGGTGAAAATCCAATTGCAGTAAGTGGATTTACTACTAACAACTCTACAGGGCCAGGTTATCATGAATTAATTATGGATTTTTTTTATGTTGATACTGTTTCAACACCAGATGCTATACAGATTTTTTTTCAGATTTCCCCTGCTCCTGGGCAAACTTTTGCTAACGTAGGTAGCACATTTTATATTGACGACTTTCCTAAAATGACTTTAATAAAACCCGAGGAAGCGCCACAAGAAATTGATGGAGAACAACCTGTTTTTATCGCAGGTGAGGTTGATACTATAAAGTGGAATTCAGGTGGTGCAATGAATATTGATATTAAGTACAGTACGGATAATGGTTCAACATTTCAAAATATAGTAAGTAATTATCCGGGTGATTCGAGCAGATATTTTTGGGCAGTTCCTGGTTCTTTATTAACGCGTAAAGCCAAAATTAAAATCGTTGAATCACAGAATACCAGTAATGAAGTGAAAAGCATCGATTTCACAATTAAACCCTGGCAGTTAACAAGAATAGATGCAAATGACGAACTTGAGCTTTTTGAACCTGTTCATGATGGATGGTCATTTGGCAACAGTAAATCAAATATGTGGCCTCAATCGTGGTGGACGCAGTTTGACTATCAGACTGGGATTGATCCCTATACTAATATTCAATATCCTCCTATCCCACTTTTTATGGTAGCTCCTGACTCAACATTTCCGGATTGGCCGCTTTTTGTTGAGGTGTTTGGTGTAGAGCAATGTTATTATATATCTGGAGAAAATAAAACTTATAGAAGTTCTGCATTAGATTGGTGGAAAAATATTGATGGGGGGAATTGGGTTGGCTCTTGTTTTGGATTTTCAGCTACAAGTCTTGCTGCATTTTACTTTAAAGACCTGTTTCTGAATAAATACCCACAAATAGGTCAATACAACAGGATATATTCGCTTTCATTAAATAATGATCGGAGAAAAGTAATTAATGCATTTTATGTAGGGCAATATGAGTTAGGTAATTTAAATTATAGAAGAGCTAGAAAAAGCACTGTTGATGCGCAACAAACATTAGCTGAGCTAAAGGATATGCTTAAACTTGAAAATGGTGATGCAAGACCATTGGCTTATTATAATCAAAATGGCTCAGGAGGACACAGTGTGGTACCTTATAAACTAGTGCGTGTAGGAAATACAAGTGAATTTGAACTTGAATTTTATGATAGCGAAAACCCTGGCAGTTCAAATCAGTTTATTGAAATAGATTCAACAAATAATATTTGGATTGATCTAGCAGGAACAAACTTCGGAAGTGGAACAACTGATTTTTTCCTGGAATTACCAAGCGCTTACTATCTGGCTGGCGGTCCAACAATTCCTCCCCAATCTCCTAATTTAGAATCATCTTCGATTGAAGAAATCTCAAACAGCTTAAACGGCATACTAATTTTTAATACAAGTGATGCCGATATTATTATTAATTCTGCATCTGGTGGACAAATCGGATATCAAGACAGTATGGAGTTTAGTAATCTGACTGATGGAATTTCAATTATTCCTCTTACAGGAACTTTTAATCCACCAATTGGATATTACCTCCCTGAGAATAATTATTTACTTCAATTAAATAATTTTAGTGATTCTCTATCTTATGTCTTCTTTTTATCCTCTTCAACTTTTTATGATTACAGCAGATTTGATGCTGACAATAATGAAAATGATCTTCTTAACTACTCTGAAAATGGTATAGGAATTTCAAACCCAGACCCCGTGAATAAAGCTGTAAATCTTGAAACAGTAATATTAGTGGATACAACAAGTGAAAAGATTTTCCTCACAAGCAATGTTGTGCTTTCGGCAGGTGACTCCATTAAATTCAAAGAAGTAAATCGTAATAATTTATTGCTTAATAACTTTGGTGAAGGAATGAATTATGATCTGCATATTAAATTTGCATCGTTAAATGGCATGGATATCTTTGAGCATAATTCAATTTCTATGGCTCAAAACTCCGGCCATCAGATTGTACCTGACTGGAATGATCTTCATAATGAACCGGTTAAAATTTTAATTGACCTTGGAAATGACGGAACTATAGACGATTCAATGTTTGTAAAGAACCAGGCAACAAATGTTGAGGACGAGGGATCACTACTCTCACCTGACAATTACAATCTTGCACAAAACTATCCTAATCCGTTTAACCCGGTAACTACGATTAAATATTCTATTCCTGAAACCGGCAATGTTTCGCTGAAGGTTTATGACATCCTTGGAAACGAAGTGGCTTCTTTGGTTAATGAAGAAAAAGCACCGGGAGTTTACTCTGTAACATTTGATGCACTTAAATTATCAAGCGGTGTTTACTTCTACAAAATACAGTCAGGCAGTTATGTTGAAACTAAGAAGATGCTGCTTTTAAAATAAATATTCAGTTAAAGTAGGAATCATTTATTATGAGAATTTATCTAGTGACGTTAGTAATTAGTCTTGTTGGAACTGTAAACATTTTTACTCAGGTACAATTCAATAGTCATGTTATAACAATGAATGCACCTAATTCAGAAGAAATGTATGCAGCAGATATCGATGGTGACGGTGATCTCGATGTAATCGTGGCCCTTTTTGTAACCAATAAAGTTTATTGGTACGAGAATGATGGTAATGGAAATTTTACCGAACATCTGATTACGGAGGAAGCAGACGGACCAAGATCAGTTTATGCATTTGATGTTGATTCCGATGGGGATATGGATGTATTGTCAACATCAATGAGAGACGATGAAGTTGCCTGGATGGAAAATGACGGTGAAGAGAATTTTACATATCATATAATTGCTACTAATGCCGATCAGGGAACTTCAGTATTTGCTATCGATATGGATGGTGACGGTGATGCAGATGTTCTTGCGGCTTCGGCATTTGATGATAGGTTTTTCTGGTATGAAAACGATGGTAATCAGAATTTTACTTCCCACACAATTTCAACGAATGTTAATAGCCCTCAATCTCTTTATGCTATAGATGTTGATGGAGATGGCGATATTGATGTGCTATGCGCATCCTATCTGGATGCAAAAATTGCCTGGTTTGAAAATGATAGTAATGAAAACTTTACAGAACATGTTATTTCTACTCAGGCAAATTTGGCTAATCAGGTTTTTGCTATTGATTTAGATATGGATGGTGATATTGATGTTCTTTCGGCCTCTTCAGCATTTGATAGAATTGCCTGGTATGAGAATGATGGTGATGAAAATTTTACAACTCACATAATCAGTACAGAAGCTGATTTTGCTATGTCTGTCTATGCTATCGACCTGGATGGTGATAATGATATTGATGTTTTGTCTGCTTCCAGGGAAGATAATAAAATAGCCTGGTACGAGAATGATGGTAACGAGAATTTTACAACTCATATTATATCAACAGATGCAGTAAAAGCTGTAAGTGTATTTGCCGGAGATGTTGACGGTGATGGAGATATAGACGTACTTTCAGCTTCTGCACTCGATGCTGAGATTAACTGGTATGAAAACCTTAGTCCTCCGGTAAATGTTGAATTAATATCAGATGAAATTCCGGATGAATTCTATTTAAACCAGAACTATCCAAACCCATTTAACCCCGTTACAACAATAAAATTTAGTTTACCGAAAAATTCCAGGGTCACACTGAAGGTTTACAAAATTATTGGAGAGGAAGTAGCAACTCTGATAAATGAAGAAATGGGACAAGGTATTCACTCGGTTGATTTTGACGCAAGCAGATTATCAAGCGGTGTTTACTTCTATAAAATTCAGGCTGGTTCATTCAACCAGGTTAAGAAGATGCTACTATTGAAATAAGATGTATGAAGGAAAGAGGTATGTGTGCCATATACTTTCATAATAATATTGAAACATAATTAAAGTTAAACAACCAAAGCAGGAGCTTACAGTGCAAGTAAAAAATTACATTAATATAATTGGAAAACATTTATCACTTTTATTTATGGTTATGATGATATTATCAGATCATACATATTCACAATCTATAACCTGGTTAGGTACACTTGGTGGTTCAACCAGTGTTGCGTATGATGTTTCTTCAGATGGTAGTGTTGTCGTCGGTTCATCTGCGTCAAACGATGGGACCATGCGAGCTTTTCGCTGGATAGATTCTACCGGAATTAAAAATCTGGACACTATTGGTGCCGGGAATAGTAGTGCATATGGTGTATCCGCGGATGGTTCTGTTGTTGCTGGCGATGCCAGCTTAAGTGGTCATACACGTGCGTTTCACTGGACGGATTCAACCGGTTTGGTTGGGTTGGCAACATTGGATTTCTCGGGCAGCTTTGCGAGGGGTGTATCAGCGGATGGTTCTATCATAGTAGGTTACGCGCAAAATGCCCTCCTTCAATTTCGTGCTTTTATTTGGGGAGGTAGTAGTAATACCCAATTCCTCGGCACACTAGGGGGTAATAGAAGTGTAGCGTTTGGTATATCAAGGGACGGAGATGTGATCGTCGGTGAATCACTTAACTCTAGCGGTCAAACACGCGCTTTTCTTATAAATACAGATACATCTTTAACAATGGTAGAACTTGGAACGCTTGGTGGAAATTCCAGTGTAGCAACAAGCGCAGGGGTGGACGGTAGCGTAATCGTTGGATATTCAACCGACAGTAATGAACAAACACACGCATTTCGCTGGAACTTCTCAAATGGAATGCAAGATCTTGGAACACTCGGGGGTGATTGGAGTCAGGCTTATGATGTTACCAAAACGAATGTTGGTGATGTGGTTGTTGGCCAGTCGCCCGATTCTAGTGGTCAAATACGTGCATTTATCTGGAAATTGGGCACAATGCAAGACTTAAATGAGAAATACACAGGTTTACTTTCTAACGGTTCACTCCTAAAGCAAGCAGGAGCAATAACACCCGACGGACGCTATATTGTAGGTAGTGGCAACAACGCGGCAACAGGGCGCTCTGAGGCATTTCTGCTCGATACGGAAATATCAACATCAGTGGAAAATAGTTCATTGGTGAATCTACCCGAAGAATTCACCTTACTACAGAATTATCCTAACCCGTTTAACCCTTCTACAACAATCAGTTGGCAGTCGCCAGTGAGCAGTTGGCAAACTTTAAAAGTTTATGATGTGCTTGGAAATGAAGTTGCGACATTAGTGGATGAATTTAGAGAAGCAGGCAGGCATAGCATTAATTTTGATGCAAGCCAACTGTCGAGCGGTGTTTACTTCTACAAAATTCAGGCCATGCCTCTCGGCAGGCAGGCTGGAAATTATATTGAGACGAAGAAGATGCTGCTGTTGAAGTAGCATTGTGGTAGCATTGGAAGACACCGGATTCACAATATCATAAACAATTTTTATAAAA
>JAWOIK010000292.1:0-2987 GCA_046484705.1 Ignavibacteriaceae bacterium
TTGCTTTATTCAATCCAATTCAGATCTTTCCTGAAAGTACATCCATTACCGGGTTACGTATTAACCTTATCTATGGTAAAAATGCAAACGTAAAAGGAATTGACTGGGGCTTTGTAAACTCAACAACGGGTAACCAGGTTGGTGCACAATTCGGATTTGTAAATATTGTTGACGGCGGATTCCTCGGTTACCAAAGTGGTTTTGTTAATGTAACTGAAAGTATGTTTGAAGGATTGCAGTGGGGTTTTGTAAACTATCACAAAGGAAAAGTAAGCGGACTTCAATTAGGATTTGTTAACTATGCGGGCAGTATGTATGGTCTGCAAATAGGTTTGATTAACATAATCAACCAGGGCGGGGCATTTCCGTTCTTCCCGATTGTTAACTGGTCATTTTAATCCTCATTATTAAAAATGCGGACAGGGCAAGCCCTGTCCGTAAATTTTAAATCCCCATCTCCTCTTTCACTTCTGCAAACTTCTCAACAGCAAAATCCAGATCTTTTTTTGAATGCGCGGCAGATATCTGAACTCTGATTCTTGCAGTACCTTTCGGAACAACGGGAAAGAAAAATCCGATTACATAAACACCTTTCTCAAGCATCATTGCAGCCATTGTCTGTGCAAGCACTGCATCACCAAGCATAATTGGTACAATGGGATGAATACCTTCTTTAATATTAAATCCTGCTGCTTTTATTTTTTCACGGAAGTATTTGGTATTCTCTTCAAGTTTATCCCTTAAATGGGTAGTTGAAGAAAGCATTTCCAGAACTTTAATTGATGCAGCAACAATGCTGGGTGCAACAGTGTTTGAAAACAAATAAGGACGTGATCGCTGCCTTAACAAATCAATAATTTCTTTTCTTGCAGATGTATATCCGCCGCTTGCACCACCGAGAGCTTTGCCTAATGTTCCG
This sequence comes from Ignavibacteriaceae bacterium, assembly GCA_046484705.1. GTDB lineage: Bacteria > Bacteroidota > Ignavibacteria > Ignavibacteriales > Ignavibacteriaceae > JAGXRK01. The sequence goes on from JAWOIK010000292.1 coordinate 920, forward strand.
GTGATGATGTCAATTCTATCCATAACATTATTGTGTTCGTGAGTTCCTTTGCCGTGCTTACCCATAAATCCAACAGCGTGTGAATCATCAACCATAACCATTGCATTATATTTTTCTGCAAGATCACATATATCTTTTAACGGAGCGATAAATCCATCCATTGAAAAAACGCCATCAGTCGCAACAAGAATATTTCTTGCATTATTTGCTTTTGCTTCTTTAAGCTTTGCTTCGAGGTCATTCATATCACAGTTTTTATAACGGTAGCGCTGAGCTTTACACAAACGTATTCCGTCAATTATACTGGCGTGATTAAGTTCATCACTTACAATTGCATCTTCCTCGGTTAAAAGTGTTTCAAACAATCCGCCGTTTGCATCAAAACAGGAAGTGTAGAGAATGGTGTCTTCCATTCCCAAAAACTCTGAAATTTTCTTTTCCAGATCTTTATGAACCTGCTGTGTTCCACAAATGAAACGGACAGAAGATAATCCGAATCCCCATTTATCAAAACTTTCTTTAGCGGCTTTAATTATTTCCGGATTATCAGCTAATCCCAGATAATTATTTGCACACATATTCAGAACTTTATCACCGGAGCTAACAGTTATATTTGCCCGCTGCGGACTGGTAATAATTCTTTCTTTTTTATAAAGACCGTCTTTTTCGATGTTCTCAAGTATTGTGGTGTAGTGTTGTTTTGTTTTAGTGTTCATTGTTTTCCTTTGCATTGCAAGATTACAAGATTGCAAAATTGCAAGATTAATTAAAAAGATTTAGAATAATATTTTTTATTTTATTTATATTCTGTTTAATAGTGTAGGTTCTTAGGTATTTAATAAAATTAGCGAGTTGAGTAATTATATTAAGTGAAGTGTTGTATGCAAGTTCAAATTCTTCTTTTGTTATATATTTTAAATCAAGTGCAACATATAGCATTGATCTTACTTCGCCCGCAGAACCTTTTGAATACCCGAGAAATTTGATAAACTCTCTGTTACTATCTCGTTCAAAACCTTCAGATATATTATTCATTATTGAAACCGAGGCTCTTTGAATTTGATCCCTTAACCCATAATCTTTACTGAATTTTGTGGAAGAAGTTAATTCATAAATAGATTTTACAAAACTTCTGGAGTCCTGCCAGACTTGTAAGTCTTCAAATCTTTTAACTTTCATTTTTCCTCCTTATTAATTTATTTATCTAAAATGAAATTCTATTCAAATTTAATCTTGTAATCATGTAATCTTGCAATTTTGTAATTACATATTCTCCCAGTCCAGTATCACTTTCCCCGAATTACCCGACTTCATTATTTCAAATCCTTCTAGGTAGTCATCAATTTTATAGCGATGAGTGATGATTGGACTTATCGGCAAACCGCTTTGTACCATTGCCTGCATTTTAAACCAGGTTTCAAACATCATTCTTCCGTAAATGCCGCGGATGGTCAGTCCATTAAAAATTACTTTGCCCCAGTTTATTCCGGCTTTTTCAGGAAGAATACCAAGTAAAGCTATTTTACCGCCGTGATACATTACATCAATCATATCATTAAATGCATGAATGCTGCCGCTCATTTCCAATCCGACATCAAAGCCGCCAACCATACCAAGTTCTTTAACAACATCGGGTAATTTTTCTTTTGTAACATCAACTGCTCTTGTAACTCCAAGTTTTCTTGCAAGTTCTAAACGATACGGATTCATATCTGTAATAACAACATTTCTTGCACCGGAATGTTTTACAACTGCCGCTGCCATTATTCCAATTGGACCAGCACCGGTTATTAAAACATCTTCACCAAGTACATCAAATGAAAGCGCTGTGTGTACAGCATTTCCTAATGGATCAAATATCGAAAAAATTTCTTTAGGGAGTTTAGGATCGCAATGCCAGATATTTGAAACTGGTATAACAAGGTACTCAGCAAAACAGCCGGGACGATTTACTCCAACACCTTTTGTGTTTGGACAAAGATGTCCTCTTCCTTCACGGCAGTTTCTGCAAGTTCCGCAAACTATATGACCTTCTCCGCTTACAAGTTCTCCAACTTTTACATCGTGA
>JAWOIK010000330.1:0-3887 GCA_046484705.1 Ignavibacteriaceae bacterium
GGTTTTTAAGATTTAAAGCATCTTTCCCTTTTAAAGTCTCTTCGCCGGCACGATGTGTTGGTATAAATATTGATACACAATGACTGTCATGTATTTCAGCCAATTCCAGTAATTCTCCCTTGGTTATCATTTTGCGCTCATTTCCATTGTAATTATCCATAATTTATAATCTGGTATTTAAAAACCGTACATTTCACTTTTGCGTTTTTCAAGCAGTATTTCTACAGCTCTCACAGTTTCTGCAACTGCCGCTTCAAAACTTTCTTCATTGGATGAGGCAAATAATCTGGGCCCCGGGCAACTAAGCCTGATCTCGCAGATTTTACCCTTGCCATAAGTGTCCTTTTCCTCCTTAAAAAAAACATCTGCTCTAATTAACCATGCATATTTTTTTGACAGCTGTTCAATCTTTTCTTTTACAAGTTGTTCGGCTGTGTCGTTAGTCTCTGCCTGAACGAATTGAATTATTGTTTCCATTGTTGTTTCTATATAATAATACTAACTATTCAGTTGACGAAAGACTACTGCCATTGCCTGCAATGCTGCTGTTTGGAGTTAGAAGGCCCGTAATTTTGGTACAGAGAAAGTTACTCTGTCTTGTGAAAGACCAGTATTGGCAAATGAGTACTCTTAACGAGTTCTGCTGTAAAACTGCTTTTGAATAAGCGCTCAAAAAAGTTTTTGTTTTCTTTTAAAACCACAATGAGATTTGCTTTTGCATTCTCGGCTTCGTTAACAAGACTTTCAACAGCATCTTTTCCTTCCTCATCTGCAATCATCTTTACAGAAATCTTGTTGTAACCCGTTTTTTCACTAAGCATCTTAGCAAAGCCCTCACTTTTCAGTTTTTTATCAAACTCATCGTCATTGGAGATGTGCAAAGCCAGGATTTCAGGATCAAACGGTTTTGCAAGCTCAATCAGGCTTTTAAGCGTTGTTATGTCTTCCTCATTGTAATCTGTGGCGTAAATGATTTTTTTTACAGGCTGATACCTGGCATCAGGTGGTATGATATAAACAGGACAAGGTACATTCCGAACGACATCCATAATTACAGAATTTTGCAACCAGAAACTTGGCTCCGCGTTGCTCTGAAGCATTACGAAATCATATGTTTTGTTTTCAACTTTTTCTTTAAGTATTGCTGACGCATCGCCAATTTCAGATTTAAATTCGATGGATGGAATTTCGGATTGTTCTGCTTTAAGTTCTTTTATAAATCCGGTAACTCTCTCTTTAACCTCTTCGGCAATATTCTGAAGCTGTGAAGGGTATATCGCCACCGTAGCACCTGAGCCACCCATGTAGCTACTGGTACCATAAACCTGTGGATATTGGATATGCAAAACATGAACCTTCGCATTGAGATTCTTTCCTAATAATGCTGCAAAGTGAATCAATTCTTTTGAATTGTCTGTTTCGTTAATTAAAAAAGCCAGTGTTTTCATTTTTCTTTAAGTTTTAGTTAGAGATTTGCAGTCAATCAATTAGCTTATGCAGTCATACCGCCATCAATAGGGTTGACAGTACCGGTAATGAAGCTGCTTTCATCGCTGGCCAGAAATACTGCCAATGCCGCAATCTCTTCATTTTTGGCATAGCGGCCCAGGGGAATGGCTTTCTCAAAGCTATCCTTTGCAGCCTCTGCTGCTCCCGGGGCAAAACCTTCCTCCAGCGAGCGCATCATCCGGTTGTCAACAGGCGATGGATTAATGGTATTCACTCTTATTTTGTAGGGTGCTCCCTCAAGGGCTGCTGAACGCATCATGCCGTTGTCCGCATATTTACTCGCCACATATGGCAACACATTGGCTGTGCCACTCATTCCGGCTACTGACGAAGTAATGATAACTGACCCACCCTTTTCCTTCATCAAGGGGAAAATATGGCGCAAGCCATAATAAACACCGTTTATATTCACCTCAATAACTTTATGATAAACATCCAGCGGATATTCATCAAGCGGTTTCACTTCTCCTTCAATCCCGGCATTGTTGAAAAACACATCAACATTTCCAAAAAGTTCCCTGGCCTTTTGGGCATAGGCTTTTACCTGTTTTTCATCCGTAACATCGGCTACGAAGTAATATAAATCAGGCGAGTTAATCTCTTCTGATACTTTCTTCAGCGCTTCTTCGTCCAGGTCGGTAATTAAAACTTTTGCGCCTTCTTCAATCATTCTTTTAGCGGTGGCCTTACCTATTCCACCAGCTCCTCCGGTTATTACTACCGTTTTGTTATTAAGTCGTTTCATAATAGTGTTTTTTTAAGGGTTATAGCAATCAACGGCTTCAATTTCTTCTTTTAAACTGTTCAGCGCATGTGTAAGGGAGTGTGCCTTTTGACTCAATTCTTCTTATGATTCGTGATAGTAGCTCATTCTGTTATTGTTTTTCTAATTAATATGTAATTACAAGGTATTTTGAATACCTCCAGAATTCAGCTGGATTTGTGATGGTAAGCAAGGATGTTTCTGCACTTGATTCATTCAGCTCATAACTTGCAGGATTATGACTCGTGATAAATTCAATTTTTTTCTTTTCTGCATTTAGGGAGAAGGTTGTTTTTTCCCTTATATCTATCAATTGTAAATGATTTTTATCGAGTTCTGGATTTAACGTATTTACTCGTCCCAGAAAACCAAGAAAGCCACCGGTTTTTTCAATAATTGCTTTATTTCTTAATTCATCTTCACTGCCGGCAATAAAATGGGTTGAATTTATTGTATTGGTCTTCGTTTCGAGTGCTTCATTCAATTGTTGTTTTTCCTGGATGACCGATTCAATTTGGGAGGATTGATCCTCGATCTGCTTTTCAAGTTTATTTACGTTCTGGTTTAAGTTAACATTGACGCTGTCCTTTACTGCGACTTCACGGTTCAATTCTTCCATCTTTGCAGACACTTCCGAGATCTTTTTATTTGAATTGAAAAGCCGGTAATTCAGTGCTTTGTTATTTTTTTCTTTTTCAAGTAGTAAATCATTTATTTTAACCAATTTGTCAGTAAGCTTTATTGTTAATTTCTTTTCAGCCGGAGTTGCATTCAATGCATCATCTACTGGTATGATACTGTCAAAGACGGTCTCAATGTCCTTAAGTGTTGAACGATAAACATTCGACATAGAATCGCTTTTAGCCAATTGAGTTGTTAGAACCTGATTTTGCTTATGAAGTTCAAGTGATTCATTTTTGTATTTGCAACCTGATAGGCTGGCTAGAATGATTAGAGCACTTAATATAGCTAAGGTTTTCATAATCATTAGTTTGTTTGTTGAAGAATTGTACTTTTACAAAAGCATCGCTTTTAGTTTTAACAGTTTAGCGCCAATATTTGCAGGCTACATAAATTGTAGCCTGCAAAATCAACGTTTACTGTTTAACCAAACAAAGTTTTAAGCTTGCTAAACCCTTCTTTGAAGGATTCCGAAGCTTCAGAGAAAACATCTTTCGTTTCTTCCCATTTGTGATCTGAAGCATCAGCAAATTCGTCATATTTAGCCTTGATGTCATTTCTTTTGGCTTTTAAAGCAGCCATTTTCTCTTTGTATTCGACTTTGGCTTCAGCTTTAACGTTTTCAATTTTGGCTTCCCAAACCCTAATCTGGTCGTCTATTTCATCAATCCGGGTCTTTACTTTTTCCTTTGTGTTCATAGTTTAATAGTTTTAATAAGGTATCAATTCAGGTAAAATCAAATATTCAATCATCCAAAGTTCTCTGCTTTATCAGATTAATTTTCTGATTATTCCAACAGAAGCAGAAATGTAATCTTAACAGCTTTTCTCATTACTATTTCGTCTCGTCCGCCATTTCTTTCTTAAAGCGGTCGAACGTGCTGACGTATAGCTTCGGTCTGGACAGCCCGGTCAATATCGGCCAACCCGGCTC
>JAWOIK010000329.1:0-15104 GCA_046484705.1 Ignavibacteriaceae bacterium
TTCCGGTAAGCTTGTAAGTGAAATTAAAAAGAAAGCTTATGAACAGGCAAAAGAAAATGTTAAATGGATAATTATTGATGGACCTCCAGGAATTGGCTGCCCTGTCAACGCCAGTCTTTCCGGAGTTGATTTTGTTGTCATAGTTACAGAACCAACTCAGTCGGGTCTGCACGATTTAAAGAGATTAATAGATTTACTCAAAATATTCAGAATAAAAAGCGGAGTTATCATTAATAAGTTTAACATCAACAATGAGGTTAGTAAATATATTGAGAGGTATATAAATACAGAAGGAATAAAACTTCTGGCAAAAATTCCCTTTGATAAAAAATTTATTAAAGCAGTTCAAAGTTCCAAATCAATAATCAGTTATGATCATTCTTACGTTACCAGGTTCAAATTAATCTGGAATGATATTCAGCAGGTCGTTTTAAACTAAAAGGTTAAATTATGATAATAGCAATAACTTCAACAGGCAGAACACTTGATTCAAAAGTGAGTGAAAAATTTGGCAGATGCAAATACTTCATAATAATTGATCCGGATACAATGAATTTAGAAGCTGTGCAGAATAATGCTGAACAGATGCAGGGAGGTGCCGGACCTAAAGCCGCTGAAATTATAATTAACAAAAACGCAGCTGTGCTATTAACGGGTAACGTGGGTGACAAAGCTGAAGAAGCACTTAAAAGAGGAAATGTCAAAATTTATGATCAATTAACAGAAAATCTAAGTGTTAGAGAAGCACTAAATATTTATTTATCAAAACAAAAACAGGAGAGTTAAAATGAAACCTAACAAACTAATTGAGATGTTGAATAAAAACCTTTCTAATCTTCAGGTGTTGTATGTAAAACTTCACAACTATCACTGGAATGTTAAAGGAATGAATTTCAAACCAATTCACGAAATGACAGAAGCATATTACAACTATTTAGCAGAACAATATGATGAAGTTGCAGAAAGAATAGTGCAGCTTGGCGGAAAACCTTTTGCCACATTGCAGAATTATCTGGATAATGCTTCCTTTAAGGAAGAAAGTAAGAATGAATTTGATGCAAAATATGTTCTGAATGCCGTATTAGTTGATTTTGAAAAATTGAATAAAGAATTTAAAGAAATATCCAAAGTGGCTGGTGATTCAGCGGATGTTACCACAGCTAATATTTCTGATGAAAATGTTGCCTGGCTGGAAAAAGAAATCTGGATGATAAAAGCAAGCATTGGATAAAGAATTGAATTTAGCCGGTTTAAATGTGGACCGGCATTAATTATACTATTTTCATATTTATTGACAGGAAAAGAACATTGTACATACCATCTAGAATATTTTTGACAAAAGGAGTTGGAAGACATAAGGACTACCTCAGCTCTTTTGAACTTGCACTCAGAAGTGCCGGAATTGAAATATGCAATCTTGTTGCTGTAAGCAGCATATTCCCGCCGTCTTGCAAACGTATCAGCAGAGAAGAAGGTCTTAAGGAGTTAAAGCCCGGGCAAATTACTTTTGCAGTAATGGCAAGAAACTCAACTAATGAACCTAACAGATTAATTGCAGCATCAATTGGTGGCGCAATTCCTGCAGATAACACTCAATACGGTTATCTCTCCGAGTATCATCCTTATGGAGTTACTGAAAAGAATGCTGGCGATTATGCCGAAGATCTTGCTGCACAAATGCTTGCAACAACACTGGGCGTGGAATTTAATGCTGATGTAGATTGGAATGAACGAGAACAGGTTTTTAAAATGTCAGGAAAGATTGTTAAAACTTTTAACATAACTCAATCCGCCGAAGGTGATAAAACAGGTTTGTGGACTACAGTAATAGCGGCAGCTATTTTACTTCCATAGAATTAACTGTAAAAGATTCCATAATTATTATATGGTAGTTAAATTAGCATAATGAATTGAATAACATTTAAAGGAATTTAATCATATGGAAATTAAAGCTGTTCAGGATTACTATCCGGATGATGTAGCACATTGTTATGGCTGCGGAAAATTAAATGAATACGGCCATCAGTTAAAAAGCTATTGGGATGGCGACGAAACCATAGCTAAATTTTTACCAAAGGATTATCATACTGCAATTCCCGGATATGTGTACGGAGGGTTGATTGCTTCACTTATTGATTGTCACGGAACTGGAACAGCAGCTTTAGCTGCTTATCGTAACGAAAATAGAGATTTTGATACCCTTCCTGCATTCAGATTTGTTACTGCATCTCTTCAGGTTGATTTTTTAAGACCAACTCCGCTTGGTGTTGAACTCGAACTAAGAGGCAAAGTGATGGAGTTAAAAGGTAAAAGGGTTATTTCAGTAATAACATTATTTTCAAATGGTCTTGTGACAGCTAAAGGAAAAGTAGTTGCAGTTCAAATGCCGGATAATTTTTAGAAAACAAAGCGGATAAACTATTTTTTTAGCACAGCAATATGACTTGTTGCTGGACTGTTCTTAATTTCTTTTACAATTTTTAATCCTGTTCTTTTAGATAGCCCTGTTATACCGTCAGCGGCAACATAAGATTTGAAATTTGAATAGTGCTCTTTACCAGCAGCAAATTCAATGATTTCATTCAGAAAACTCCACATTCCCTTTGTTCTTGGAGTAAGGTAATCGATTAAAATAATATTTTTAATAGAATTGGAAATTTCAATTAAGATTTGTTCTCTCAAGGTTTCATCAATTTCGTGAATAACATATGAAAGAACTGCAAAATCGTAGTTATGATCATTTTTATTTAAATAATCAATAACATCTGCATGTATAAATTGAATGTTTGGCCTGGCTTTCTTAATGAGTTTTTTATTAGCAAGATCAATATTTCTTTGGGAAAGATCTATTGCATGAACATGACTGCATCTATCAGCAATTTGAAATGCAAGTCTGCCGGTACCGCAGCCGATATCCAGCAACGTTGAGTTGGGTTCTATTATGTTTTTTACAAGACTAAAAGATTTATCCTGGTTTGGTGCAATTACAACATCGTAATACAATCCATCATACCAGTGATCTTTATTTTTTACAAGCATAGTTATTTCAAAATTTTAACTCATTGTATGATTCCATAATTTTATATGCGATTCATATAAAATTTTTCTATCAATGAAAAATAATTAATTAAGGACTTTTACCATGAAAAATCTTCTCATTCTAATCGCACTTTTAATTACCCACACTAGCATCAGATCACAGGATCATAGTGAGATTATGACAGAGGCATTCAACTCACCACAGGAAGTTACACAAACATGTCTTATGTGTCACGATGAAGCTGCACAGCAAATAATGAAAACTAATCACTGGACATGGCTTAATGAAGAATTCACAACTGAAAAGAATGAAACAGTGCGGATAGGTAAAAAAAATATTATAAATAATTTTTGTATTGCTGTTCCATCTAATTATCCCAGATGTACAAGCTGCCATGCAGGCTATGGATGGAAAGATGAAGAATTCGATTTTAGAAATGAAGAAAATGTTGACTGTCTTGTATGTCATGATAACAGCGGTACTTATAAAAAAATTCCCACCGGAGCCGGAATGCCTGATGAAAGCGTAGACCTTCTTTTAGTTGCTCAGAGTGTAGGAAAAACATCACGCAACAACTGTGGCGTTTGTCATTTTGATGGCGGAGGCGGAACAGGAGTCAAGCACGGAGATCTGGATGACAGTCTTTGTGATCCTGAGCCTGAAACAGATTTTCATATGGGTCCATTAGGATTTGTCTGCACTGATTGTCATACAACTGATGAACATAAAATTATGGGAGCCAGTCACGGTTCAATGGCAGCTGATCAAAATCATATTTATTGTACTGATTGTCATGAAGAAGCAGTTCATCAAAGTGCAAATCTTAACAAACATGTTAAATCTATTGCTTGTGAAACATGCCACATTCCTGAATTTGCGAAGGTAATTCCAACTAAAATCTGGTGGGATTGGTCTTTAGCCGGTGAAGACAGATCTGCATCAATAGATGAATATGGGATGGAGACTTATAGTAAAATAAAAGGCGAGTTCTCCTGGGCAAAGAATGTTAAACCGACATATATGTGGTATAATGGACAAGCAGACTATTATAACTTCGGAGATAAGATTGATCCCACCAAACAAGTCGAATTAAATCAGCTAACAGGAAACCTTAAAGATCCAAAATCTAAAATAGCACCTTTTAAAGTTATGCGCGGTAAACAGATTTATGATTCTAAAAACAATTATTTGATAGTTCCCAAACTTTTTGGGGATGGAGGATACTGGAATACTTTTGACTGGAATCTTGCATCTGAAAACGGAATGAAAGAGGTTGATCTTGAATATTCAGGCGAATATGGATTTGTTGAAACAGAAATGTACTGGCCAATTAACCATATGGTTGCACCTAAAGAGAATGCTTTGAAGTGTACAAACTGCCATGGCAAAAATGCTGATAGGATGGACTGGGAAGCACTCGGCTATGAAGGTGATGCAATGGTTAAAAAAGGAAGAAAATTTTAGATAATGAAACCAGTTATTTTTGATTTCGTTGAGTAGATTCTAAAGCTTTCGTTTTAAGCTTTAATACTTCCTTCTGCTCTTCTGTTGAAAGCTGAACCTGTCTGAAGTTTAAATTCTGTTGAGTTGGAACTGAGGCTGACGGACTAATAATTCGCTCATTTCCATCTATTTCATCGCCAACAGTTGAACCAACCACAATATGTTTAGAAAGAACGGAATCTTCAGCTTTTAATGATTCACTCCTGCTAGCTAACTGATTTTCTGTAGTTAGTGCATCCCGATCAGCAACTTCTTTTTTTCTGAACCGGACAGTACTTTTTTCCTTAATTTGCTCTTTTGGAATCTCAATTTCAGGTTCAGTTAAATTTAAGTCCTGAGTAGAAAATTCAACCAAATCTTTTCTTTCTTCCGGTTCAATCATAAACGGATCAGTATATTCGGTGGCATTATTGTCAATGATCATAAATAAAATTACAACTGTAGCAGCTACTGCAAAAGCAGGTGCAATTTTTAAAGAAAGATTACTCCATACCGATTTTTTTTCTGATGTTCCTGATGAGTTGATTTTATTCCATAGTTTTGATTCAAAACCAACAGGTGCTTCAATCTTTTTCAGATTCTTTAAATCTTCAATTATATTCCTGAATTTATTTTCATCATCTTTAGTATACATTGCATAACCTAATCATTATAAATATGTTTTAACAATTTCTGAAGCTGCGCTCTTCCTCTGTTTATTCTTGATTTTACAGTGCCGACTTCAATTCCAAGAATTTCCGATATTTCTTCGTAAGATAATTCCTGAATATCTCTGAGAATTACTGCTTCACGATAAACCTCTTTCACTTTTAGTAAAGCTTTCTGAATAATCTCATCCTTAATTCCGCTATCTGTTGTTATATCAGGTCGATTAGTGTTATCCGGAATATCAAAGGTTGTATGCTCTTCTCCATAATCACTTATCGAAAAAAAGTTTCGTCGTTTTCTCCTTCTGTATTCAGTTTTAGCAAGATTACCGGCAATTGTATAAATCCATGTATTAAACTTTGCAAGCGAACTGTACGAATCTTTATATCTGAAAACCTTTATGAAAGTCTCCTGTACAATATCTGTACAGACTTCATAATCGCCAATGAATCGATAGACGAAATTCATTAATGGATTTTTGAATCTTTCAACCAGAATTTCAAATGACTCTTCATTTCCGGTTCGCTGAAATTCAAGGATCAGGTCTTCATCGCTCAGTTGATGCAAATCTATTTCCACTAAACTGCGTTTATACTTTCCATAAGTGAATAATGTTTCAAAGGTTTGAGAAAAAATAACTAAATAATGGGAATTTGAGAAGTATTTTCAGATATGTAATTAGTCCGGATTCAGGTTATTAGCTCAGCAATTAGTACAGCTACTATGGTTTTTGCTTCGGTTTGTGTTGTTTTGTTAGATAAATCAGCTTTTAATAAAGCACGGAAAGCTTCAACTATATCTTTATTTGAATATCTTCTTCTTGCTTCAATATAGTCCTTATAATAATATGGATGTGTGCCCACAATTTTTGCAGCCTGATATTCATTAACATTAGTTGTGATCAATTCTGAAACTCTGGCTAATCCGGTGAAATATTTTGTGAGCATTGCAACAATCATAACCAGGTCATTCCCTTTTTCCAGCAAATTGTAAGCATATTTAAGTGCCAGTTCTTTGTTCCGCTTCCCGATTGCATTCTGTAAATCGAAGATAGAATATTCTTTTAGCTTTGTTGAAAGCGATGAGATGATATCAAGTGTAATTTCATTATTGTCACCGATGAATAAAAACAATTTATCGAGCTGGAGTTCAAGTAATTGTTTGCTATCACCAACCATATCCAACATTAGTTCTGCATTTTCTGAAGTAATCTTTTTACCCTTGCTTTCAACTTCAGAAATCAGCCAGTCTGCAAGATGCTTGCCCTTCAGTTCTTTCGCTTCAAAAAGGAATCCTTCTTTTAAAAGTGTGTTATATGGTTCTGACTCAGGGTTTGAAATGGTTCCTTCGTGAATACAGATAAGCACAGTAAAATCAGCCGGTGATTCCGCATAACGAATTAATTCTTTTTTATCCTTGGGTTTATCAGCCTGCTTGAAAACAATAAGCTTTTTTTCTGAGCCGAAAGGGAATGCCTGTGCAGCACTAATAACATCTACAAAATTTTTGTTTTCACCGTAAACTGTTTCTTTATCAAAATCTGAGGTTATAAACGATGCGGCTTTTTTCTGGATGTTGCCTGATACTGCATTTATACTATACGAATCTTCACCTGACAAATAATAAACCGGAAGGATAATACCTTTCTTTAATTCTTTATTAACTTCCAGTATCGATGGTATGTTAACTTTCTTTTTCGCCATTTACCTTTTTCAACTTTTCATATTTAACAGCCCTGGATATAAAAAACACTAACCCGCCCCACACAATTCCAAGAACTACTATTGCTGTTATTATAGTATACATAATTATTAGTTGTTAAAAATTTTCAAACACCATTCCCAAATGTACTCGATTTATAAAGTATATCATCCCGGAATGATTTTAATTAAAAATAGATGTTTGGTATTTGTTCGGAATTAAATTTTTCTACTATTCTAAGTTACGTTTCATTAAATATATTATCTGTCATAGACTTATTCAGCAAAACGAACACGAGAATAACTATTCCCCACTGCAATAACACTGTTCCTAAATTTTCTGCGTGGAAAGGATTCCACCATTCCGGATCCCATGATATTGACGAAATCAACCACCACAAAATAAGAACAACAACCTGAACAGGAACAAGAATTCCGATTACATAATTATACCATTTACCGATTTTTATATCACTGCCGAATCCGTTTATTATTTCTGTTCTGAACTTATCAACACCATATCTTATAATTGAGAACGAAATAAAGGCACCGCTTAAAATTAATCCTACTCCCCATACCCAATCCTGGTTCGCAAGAACTTTTAAATCAAGAGCAGAAGGAATTCCAAGAATCATTCCTGCTGAGGCAACAATTATTAAAGCTCTTTTCCTTTTCATACCAAAATCAATCATTGTCCTCGTTGCAAGTTCAACCATTGAGATTAACGAAGTAATTGCCGCAAAGAACAATGCAAGAAAAAACAAAGATGCAAATATAATGTTAAGCAAATTGCTTGATGATATGTTTGAGAATAACGCCGGCAAATAAATAAATGTTAACCCGGTGTTAGCCGGTCCGGATTGTGAAACCTGCACCATTGCATCTGTAGAACTTAACGCAAACACGGTGGAGAAAATAGTTATGCCCGCAATGATTGAAATTGTATTGTTTCCGAAACCAATTAATGCGGCATTCAATGAAATATCTTCCTTCTTTCTCATATAGATCGCATATGTCATTATTAATCCCCAGCCGGCACCGGTATCCCATGCATTTTGCGTGAGAGCATTCAACCACACTTTATAATTAAGAATAACATCTATATCCGGGGTGAAGAAATATTTAATGCCTTCAAAAGCACCCGGCAGCGTGATTGCACGGATGAATAAAATGAGAAGAATAATTAGTAATGATGGAACCAAGAGCTTTGTTACTTTCTCTATGCCTTTCGTAACACCTCTCAGGACCACAAATGCTACAAGGAACATTGCAATGAAATGAAATATGAGCGGGCCGGTTCCGGATGAAAATTCATTCCAATAAGCAAGATGATCAGTTGTGCTGAATAAATCCCCCGACACAGCAGAAAAGAAATATCTAAGGCACCAGCCGGTTACTACAGAATAGTAAAACATAATTGCTGTTGAAACAAATACTACAAATGCACCCATCCATCCGAATTGTTTACCCGCAGTTTTGCTTATTGCTCCAACCGGACCATATCTGGCTGACTTTCCAATGGCAAACTCGGCTATGATCAGCGGTACAGACCATATCAGTAAAAATATAACCCACGGAATAAGAAAAGATCCGCCTCCATTTTGTGCAACAATTCTTGAGAACCGCCAGATGTTTCCGGTTCCAATTGCAATGCCTATTGTTGCAATAATTAGTGCCCAGCGGGAGGAGAAGAATTCAGGTTGTTTCATACTCTTTAAAAACAAAAAACCGCATCATAAATGATGCGGTTAATATTTATTAATTATTGAGCTGATCTTTTTTCTATAGTTACGCTTTCCATAACAACATCTTCCAGCGGTTTGTCACCTGGTTTACTCGTTTGAACTTTACCAATTGCACTCACAACTTCCATTCCTGCAATAACTTTTCCGAATACAGTATGTTTACCATCTAACCATGGAGTTGCTACCAGTGTAATAAAGAACTGACTGCCGTTGGTATTTGGTCCGGCATTTGCCATAGAAAGTATTCCCGGCCCTTCATGTTTCAAAGCCGGTACAATTTCATCTTCAAATTTAGCTCCGTAAATACTTTCACCGCCGCGACCAGTTCCAGTCGGATCACCGCCCTGTATCATAAAATTCTCGATTACTCTGTGAAAAATTACACCGTTGTAATATCCTTTTTCAGCCAAACCGGCAAAGTTAGCTACTGTTTTGGGTGTTTGGCTTTCAAATAGTTCAATTTCTATTGTACCCATGTTAGTTTTAATAACAGCGACTACTGTTGAATCATTCATATTCTGTTTTTCCTGTTCTTGTTGTGGATTTTGATTATTAGAATTTCCATTCATACAACTGATAAATAAAATCAGTACGAAAAAAAGAGAGAGTGATAGTTTCATTTGGTTCCTCCTAAGGTTTAATGAAGTTTGATGTTAAAAATATAAAAATTAAAATTCCAAGTCCTATCCTGTAGTATATAAAAATAAATGTATTGTTCTTTTTCAAATACTTCAATAAAAAATCTATTGCAAGATATCCGCTTATACCGGATACAATAGTAGCAATAATAAGATTTATCACCATTGTCTGATCAACAAATCTGATGGCTTCAAATAATTGCAAAACACCACTGGCTAGAACAGCAGGGATGCTTAATAGGAATGAGAATCTTGCTGCAGCTTCGCGATTCAACCCTGTAAATAACCCTGCGGTAATCGTTGTCCCTGATCTTGATGAACCGGGGATTAGAGAAATAGCCTGTGCAGTTCCAATAATCAGTGAATCGATAATTGTAATATCTTTCACATCCTTCTTAAACTTCGCAATTTTTTCTGCTATAGCCAGCACAATTGCAAGTCCAATTAAACTTGAAGCAATAACATAAAGATTTTTTGTTAATGCACCTTCAATAACATCTTTTAAAGCTAAACCGATAATAACCACAGGAATAGAACCAATAATTATAAGCCAGCCTAGTTTTGAATTGCTATTTTGACCGGAAAACTTAACAGGCTTTAATACGTTATCTCTAAAAAAATCTTTTACAATGTTTACAAGATCATTCCAGAAATAAACCAGTACAGCGAGCATTGTCCCTAACTGAATTATAGCAATAAATGCAGTCCACTGTTCAGGATGATTTTCAGAGATAAGATTCATCAATTTACCGGCAACGGTTAAATGCCCGGTGCTGCTTATCGGAAGAAACTCCGTTATTCCCTGTACTATCCCAAGTACTATTGCTTCAAGAATACTCATTCTAATTCTTTAAAAATAATATGTGATACCAAGTCGAACACCAACAATCAATGAATTAAATTCAACTTCTTCAAAAGATCTGTTTGATGATGTTCCGGTTTTACCCGGTTCAGGTTTACCGGCTAAATCATATCTTATATCACCACCAATATGCGCGTGTAAATTTCCATCAATTCTTGTCGTGCCCTCGCCTCTTAAAATAATCCCGAAGCCGGTTGCAAGATATTCTGAAGAATTAGCATCGCCGGGAAGTTTTTCTGTAAAATAAAGTACCCTTAATCCCGGTCCTCCACCAAATTTAAAATTATATCCTTCGCCGGATACAACATAATAAGCAAGCAGACTGGGGAATATACCATTCAATGAAATATCATATTGCCCCAGACCTGAAAAATTATTATAAGAATAAATCTGATAACCCAATTCAAGAGCGAGCATAAATTCCGGGTTAAAGAATTTTCCATACTTAATTGTGAATTGTACAGCAGAGTTGAAATCGCTCATTTCTTCACCGTCTGTATAATTCAGGTTTATATAATCCCGGAACGAAGGCGTACTCACAAAATCAATTCCCATAGTAGCGCTGATTTCATTATTCTGCGCAAGTATATTTATTGATATAATTAAAAATAAAATTAAGAATAATCTTTTCATCCAGCAGTCTCCGATCAATGATCCGTAAGAGTTTTTACATTTTGTTTGTTAAGCATGAAGAAACTAATTAACGCACCAATTATTGATACCAGGTAAGAAATTATATGTGTAAGAAAAGCATATGCCAGTGAGATAACTTCTGAAAATCCAAAAATCAAAACCAATGTTGATTTTGCCAATGTATGATAAGACCCGGTCCCGCCGGGAGTTGGAATTACTACACCTATAGCACTGATACTCATTATAACCCAGCCCATCCCGAAGTTTACATTTTCAATATCAAGCATTAAAAAACCCAGGTAAGAAGTAAAAGCATAGACCAGCATAATTATGACAGAGAGTGATACTGTCCAAAAATAATTTCTTCTGCCTTTGAGGCTGCTAAATCCTTCAGTTAACATATTAAAAATATGCGCAACTGAAACAGCTAGTGAACCTGAAAATTTTCCAACGAACTTAATAATTGTGCTGTAAAATTTTTCCCGGTACCGGACTGCCAGGTAAATCATAAAAAGCAAGGAAAGGATAATTAATGCAGTTATAAATAATGTAGACTCAAGCCACGGAAACTCCTGATACAATCTATTTGAAGAAAGAAAAACAGCGATAAGAATTGCAAACCCAAGAGAAATAATGTCTATTACTCTTTCTAGAATAACCGTTCCGAACATTGATGATCGTGAAAGTCCTTCCCACCTGCCCATCAGAACGGCACGGGTAAGTTCACCAAGCTTTGGTGTAACGGCATTCACCCCGTAACCAACCATAAGCGAACCAAAAAGATTTTTTAATTTTACGTCAGGTTTAACAGAATGTAAAATATATTTCCATCTTAAAGCACGGAGTAGATGTCCCAACAATACAAAAAGAATAAATATAAACACCCAAAACAGATTTGCCTTGCTAACGTGAAACCAAACATCCGAAAAATTGACATTATAGAATGCAATGTAGAGGAATGCCCCTGCTAATATAACAGATAGAAAAAAGTTTATTACACTTCTGAAAGTAATTATTTTATTTTCGTTACCTGAGGTCAATAATCTTGCTTTCTTGTGGCGGAGAAAACTGAAATAATGTAACAGGCAATGATTGATTTATTTTTATGTTTGAAAAATTTAATTCCATCAATCCGGATGCTGCATCATATGTCTGAATTTTTTCTATAAGATCATTGTTATTTATCCACAAAGTAACTTCTCCAAAATTACTGGTTCTGCTCTTTGGAGTTAAAGCTAGCTTCCTGAAATTGCCATCCATTTCGCCTTTAAGAGTGCACTGTGACGGGAACTGATAAACTAAATAGTTAATAGAGAATAATGACTCATCTTCCGCGTACTCTGCTATAATAACCTTATTTTCTTTTTTGTTGAAATTCCATGAGGATATGCCATCCGATACAATTATCGAGTTCCCAAATTCAATTCTGAAATTATTTTCTTTCTTAAAAAATATTTTGCCTGAAAGTGATGTCTTACCGCTGATAGTCTGAGTAATGCTTGCAGTAAAATCCTTAATGGTATTGAAATTATTTTGAAGAGATTGTAAAAATTGATCGCCTTCATTCTGTGCATTTAATGGATTCACACTGACTAAAGTTATTAGGCTCAATAAAGTTATTCTGCTAAAAAATATTTTATAATTTTTATATGTCATTTTGTTAAACCATCCTTTTAATTTCTGAACTAAATTAAATCTGAATATTAATATATAATCTGCTCAATCCATTTAAAGTGCATCAATTACTTCCCAAGACCTGTTGAAGCGGTTTCAGTATTCTGCCAAACTTTCCTTTTTATTAATTCTGATCAGGTTTTACAAGTTTCTCAAAATTGTTTCAAGCTGCTCTTCATTTTCTACCAGAACCGTCCTTGCTTTACTGCCGTCATTCGGACCCACAACACCTGCTTCTTCCAGCTGATCAACAATACGTGCGGCTCGCGAATACCCAAGTTTTAAACGCCTCTGAAGTAAAGAAACAGAACCCTGCTGGTGTCTTACAATAACTCTTGCTGCATCTTCAAACATAGGATCAAGATCACCTGAATAACCTGATGCCGCATCTTTTTTCTTATCGTATAAAGACGGCAGAAAATATGGCTTTGAATATGCAGGTTGTGAATAAATATACTTGGTCAGTTGTTCCACTTCATCAGTTGAGATAAAAGCATTTTGAATCCTTATCGGTTTTGGAGATCCGGTAGGAAGAAAGAGCATATCACCGCTTCCAAGTAACTGCTCGGCGCCGTTCATATCAAGTATAGTTCTTGAATCAATTTTAGTTGCAACCTGGTAAGCAATTCTGGAACTGAAGTTTGCTTTTATTACTCCGGTTATAACATTAACTGAAGGACGCTGGGTTGCAAGTACTAAGTGTATTCCCACTGCTCTGGCAAGCTGAGCTAATCGTGTAATCGGCTCTTCAACCTCTTTACCTGCAGTTATCATCAGGTCAGCAAGTTCATCCACTATAACAATTATATATGGTATATGATGATGTTTTATTGTATCTGTATCGTGTGGTTTTGTTTTCGGGTCGGATACTTTTTTATTATAATCAACAATATTACGAACACCTGCTTTTGCAAGTTTATCATATCTCCGTTCCATTTCATATTCAACCGATTTCAGCATAAGCACTGCGTTTTGCGGAGCAGTTATTATTTCTTCATCCAAGTCCGGAGAAACGGCGAGATAATGTCTTCTTAATTTACTGTAGAATGAAAGTTCAATTTTTTTTGGATCAACCATTATAAATTTTACTTCCAATGGCTGTTTACAATAAAGCAGAGAAGATACGATCATATTTATACCAACACTTTTCCCGGAACCAGTTGAACCGGCAATTAATAAGTGAGGCATTTTAGAGAGATCAGTTACATAAACATCACCGCTGATTGTTTTTCCAAGTGCAAGCGGCAGTTCAGCTTTCGATTCTGATATCTTTCCCAGTACCGATCTGGCATTTACTACCGAAGCTTTTGCGTTCGGTATTTCCACACCAATTGCTCCTTTACCCGGAATTGGAGCAATTATTCTTATACCTCTTGCTGATAATGCAAGTGCGATATCATTTTCAAGACCAACTATCCGGCTGATTTTAACGCCGGGCGCAGGTACAATTTCATAAAGTGTTACTACCGGTCCGGGTGTAACAGAGATATCTTTTATTTCAATATCAAAAAGTTTTAACTTTTCTTTAAGCAGTTCTGCATTATGCGTAAGCTCTTCCTCTGCAACCTGGTATGATTCTTCCGGTATAGGATCAAGCAGATCAAATCCGGGCATTTTATAATTAATAATTTCATCCCATTGGTCCGGCAATTTAGCTTCTTTTTCTTTTTCAGCTTCCTTTACAGCCGCTTCACCTGTTTTTTCCAAAGCTACTTTTTTCACTTCCTCTTTTATTACCTGGCTCTCCGGCAACTGTGTAGGTGTGTCATCTTTGCGAATTATTCTAATGCTGGTTTGAGCTTCAGCTTCCTGCTCCATTAAATCTGAAGCGGTAACTTTATCACCGGGTTTTTTATCTTTACGTTTCTTTTTAGTGTCTTCACCAAGTTTCTTAATCTTATCTAGATTTTCATCATTATCATCAACGGATTTATCCCATTCATCTTTTACCTTATCAACTGACCTTACAAACAGACCTTTTAAAAATGAAAATATTTTTTCAAACTTTATATCGAAAGAAATAATCATCAGTACAATGAAAGCGGTGATCAGTAAAAGAAGACTGCCTATGCCACCAAGAATTCCCGCAAGAAAATTTCCTAATAAATCACCAATGCCGCCTGCCAGTTCAAAGGTTGAAGCTAATACATCGTATTTTGTCCCTAATACACCGAAAAAAGATGAAATAATAAATGAAGAAAGTAAGGCAAAGTTTGAGAGATGAATAAAAGTTCTGAAATTTATTTTTTTGAAAATAAATAAACTAAAGACAAACAAAATGAAAGGGATAGCTATCGAAAAATAACCGAGGACATTTTTAATTAGAAAATTTGAAGTATAAGCACCGATAATCCCGAGCCAATTATAAGTTTCTATTTTTGTATCAACATCAAAGGAAGTTATAATAGTGTCTAAAACATTAGGAGGCAATGAAGAATCTCTGCGATCGAATGAAAGTATACTCACAAAGAGATAAATGGATATTAGTATAACAAGTATGCCGACTATCTTTTTCTTCTTATCACCGGATACATTAAAGTACTTGCTGCCATTTGCTTTTTTTTCGGCAGCTCCGTTACGTTTAATATTTTTCTTCTTTCTTAGTGGCATAGGTTCTAAAGTTCAGGTTCAAGTTCAGATCAAAATAAAATTTAGCGGACA
>JAWOIK010000016.1:0-10378 GCA_046484705.1 Ignavibacteriaceae bacterium
CTGCTGATTGTGGGGGAGGGGCAGGAAAAAGAGCTTTCCGAAAAAGTACTGGTTGATGGAATTGGGCATTCAAGATATTAAAAGTAATTTACTCTAAAACTTTGACACTTTCCTTCAAATAATCAGGAGACAGATGAGCATAGATCATTGTAGTTTTAATATCTTTATGGCCAAGAAGTTTCTGAACATCATATAATGGACGTCCCTTCATAACAAGTTTACTGGCAAAAGTATGTCTGAGTTTATGTATATCACCATTTAAACCAAGAAGTTTCAACGCGTTTTTGAATTTGCGGTAAGGTTTATCTGGATGAATTTTAGAACCACTTTCCGAGGTGAATACGTAATCAGGATCATTACCTTTTTGCTTTTTAATTATTGCCAGGGCATTTTTATTTAGTGGTATCATCCTGGATTCACCTGTTTTTGTCTTCCACTCTTTGGTAGAAACTATAGAGATACTTGGATTGTTATCATCAAGGTTCACATTGGACCATAAAAGATTTATCCATTCACCTTTTCTTAATCCCGTATGAACTATAAACTTTAATGGTTCTACCCAATGCTCTTCCAATATTTCCCAAATTTTATCAAGTTCCTCATCGATGAAGAATTCAACAAATTTTCTTGGCTTTTCGGGAAAACAATTTGTTCCTTTCGCAGGATTAGTTGATAGGTAACCTTGTTTAATCCCGTAATTAAAAAGCTGAATTAAAATAGTTCTAAGCCCATTAACAGTTTTAGTTTCCCAATGTTTTTTGTTAGTTATTTCGTTCTCCAGAAAATAGTTAAAACTTTCATCAATGTAATTCACTTTAATTTCATTAACGTTAAACGATGGACCTGGAAAAAATTTATTCATATATTCAATAAATTTATTGAGGTAGTTCTGATATCTTTTCAGAGATGATGGACGAATATGATTTCGTTTAGAATTGAGAAAGTTTTTAACTAGTTCTTCTAGAGAAATAATCTTATTAGCAACTGCCGTGATATTGAAATGGCCTAACGAAAGTTCTGCTTGGGTTTGCTGCATAATTTCAGTAGCAGTTTTTTTATTAGTTCCTACAACGATCCTGCGTCTATTGTTATTAATTGTGAAATCAATAAAATAGGAAATTCCTTTTTTACCTTTTCTTGTATGAAGAGTTACTTTTGGTAAAGCCATAATAATCCTTACTTTCCTTTATTCTAAAATAATAAAATGGCACAAATATGGCACTTGGTGTTTTGCCTTATTTGTTAACTCTTTATATTATAAGGAATTATAAGAATGGTGCGGAGAGGGCGAGATTCGAACTCGCGGTAGAGTTTAACCCCTACGACGGTTTAGCAAACCGGTGGTTTCAGCCACTCACCCACCTCTCCGGGTTTAAAATTGCTGAAAATTTAACGGGACAAATATAGTCCTTACACTACCTAAATCAAATATTAAATGAATATCCTGTATGATAATCTGAAGTTCCTTCCAGCCTCAGGTAATATGGATTTAACCCTCGATAAATGATTTCTGTATTCCTTGTTTAATATATTGTCGATACTAAGCGATATGGTATGAATTACATCACCGGTCTGGAAAATATATTGGTAGTAATTATTCAGAATCGCATATCCCGCAGTAGGCTCTTCAAACTGATCTACTTTCATTTGACTGGCAGCCCATTCTGTACCGATTCCAATAATAAAATTTTCCGTATTGTATAGCATTTCAACTTTACCTTTTAGCGGCGGAATTTGCGGTAATGGTGAACCGGATTTAAATATTCCCGTTGTAAAACTAACTGAATTTACAAAAGTAAAATACCGGCAGATTTTCCAGTCAACCTGATTTTCAATACCGTAAAACTCTGCTCCTACTCCGTTTGTTGAAAAAATCGGAAGTAAAGTTGCAAAATTCATCTCACCTGTATTCCGCGGGATGATGTAATTATCCAGGTTATTATAGAAGACATTTATATTAAAAAAAAGTTTATCAAATTTGTGGTAGATAAAAAATTCACTTCCGAAACCTGTTTCAGCTTTAAGTTCAGGATTACCGGTTTCATATGAATAGGCGGCAAGGTGCGGACCTTCTGAAAATAACTCTTCTATTGTTGGGACACGTGATGATTTACTGAGATTGATTCCGGCAAAAACAATTTCTGATATTTCATACAAAGTTGAAAATGACAGTGAATAAGTATTGAAATCCCTTTTTCTGATATTACCGATATTAGCATCGGGTTTTAAAGTTAGCGGCTTTATCGCATCAAAATTATATCTTGCACCTAATTCAAAATGAAATCTACTCAGACTGATTGTTTCAAATAAATAAGTGGAAAAATTTACAGAGTTTGAGGGAGGATTAAACACAAAACCGCCTACTTCATACTCCCGGAATTCAAAAGATATTCCTGCCGTACCGCTGCTCAGAAATGCAATGCTGTTATGGTTCATATTTATGTTGGCGAGATGGGTTTGAATTTTAAATTCAGCACCTATCCTGCCGCTGTTCTCAAATTCTTTATGACGATATAAAACAAAACTGTAATTTGATTCCAAACTCTTAATCAAATCGCTATGAAAATCGTAGTTAGATTTAAAATTTAATTGTCTTCTATATAATTGAATATCTACTCCGTTTGGATGTGCGCCGACAAATCCGCCCGGCACTCCGTAATCAAGCTCAAAATTTCTGAATGATAGACCAATAAAACCCTGGTTATGTATGTAACCTGAACCAATGCTGTAATTAAGATTTTCTGAATAAGAATTTTTTAATAAACCAGCAGGTGTATTAAGGTCAGCTGTTTTTCGTTTACTTATTTCAATTTTAACGGCAAATGGATTAAGGGGGATTTCACTTGTAAAGGCTGCAAGATAACCTTTGTTAGCTGATTCTGCATATCCGCCAACACTTGCGTGAATCTGATTGTGAATTTCATCCGGAATCTCTTTTCTAACAACATTAACAATTCCGCCTATTGTTGTTGGAGTTTGCAATAATACTTTTGGTCCTCTTACTACTTCAATACGTTCAACTGTAAATGGTTCAAGCGTTACTGCATGATCGGGAGAAGTTGCGGATAAATCAGATGCACTAATCCCATCTTCACTAATCAGAACCCTATTCTGCCCCAATCCTCTTATAACAGGACGAGCAGGCGCAGGCCCCATCGATCGGATAGCTAAACCTGTTTCGTTTTTTAAAGTAGAAGCCAGAGTTAAACTTAAATCCCGCTGTAACTCTTTACCTTTAAGTACATTTGACAGATCATTTATCTCATCAAATAAGGTTGGTTTGGATTCTCCCGTGACAATTACCTGTGCAAGATCGATGGTTCGTGGGAATAGATAAATTACCAGGTTCTGTTTTCTGTCTTTTGTTAAATCGACATGAACTAATTTTTCCTGGAAGGATAAATGAGTTACCTTTAACTGGTATTTTGCTTCAGGTATCCATACAAACCGGAATGAACCATCAGGTGCAGAGGTTGTGTAATTATCAGTATTAAGGATTTGAATTACAGCATTAGCTACCGGTTTTGAAGATTCAACATCGATTACCAATCCGGTAAGGTCGCTTTTAAATTCAGCAGCATTTACAATTGTTGAAATTACAATTATGAATAAAAGACTCACTCCGCATTTTCGGAGGTGATTCTTAATGATAAAATTCATTTTAATTAAACTCCTTATTGAACAACAACAGGAATTTTACCTGATCTGAAATCAGCGTGTCCTTCGTGTAAAATAAAGAATTCAATAAGGGTAGTATCTGCTAATAAGCCTTCTAAATGGAATTCAAAACCACCTTCTTCACCGGGGTGCTGCCAGACATCTACAATGAGAGTGTTATCAATTTCCCAGGCAAAAGTTAAATCGGGATCGTTTGGAGGATCAATCATTTCCTGGTTTGAGTTGTAAAATTTAACATCTATACCAGCGGTCATCGAATCTACCGGTGCATATAGTATATCTGATGTTACTCCTCTGAAAATATCTGCAATTTTAATTCCGGATTGCAGAAATACAATACCTTCAGCCTCAAAATGTTCTTCCTGTGTGCTAACAGGGTCATCGGAACAACCAATACCGAATAACAGAATAATTAATAATATACTTATACTAAGCATGGATAGCAGCTTATGCATGGCTCTATTCTCCTAAAAAAAGTTTGTAAATAATAAATTTATTAAAACAATTAAGAGAATAAAGAGGGGGGAGCCCTTAGAGAATTGGAGAAGATAAATTCTTTTTGAAAATGGAAATGTTGGGTTGATAACTTTAATAATTCAAATTCATAAAGTGCTTGTGAAGTTGATCCGCTAACTTGAATTATCAGATTGTGTAAAGAAATATAATTACTGTGAACAGGGCACTGAAAATCCAGGTTAACAAAATGATTATTCCGGGAAGAGGATTCATCCTTGTGAACATCTAAAACCTGTGAATACAGTAACACATCGAACTGGTGGTAGTGAAGAATATTATAACCAAAAAGGAAAAAATATCCCAGAAGTATAATACCCGCTAATGGTTTCTTATATGTATTATTAAACTGAATCATAAATCGGATGTAAAGATGTAATATTATTGAGTTTATTGCAACACTAATCAAAATTCTTGTTTAAAGTCGATCGAATTGCTTATCAGACCCGCTTTTAATAATTTTTGCCCACTAATTAAGAAAAATGGAGTATTGATGAATAAGTTTTCAGGTGTTGATTATTATAATATAGATTCTGTTCTTTCTGATGAAGAAAAGATGGTTCGCGATTCGGTTCGTGAGTTTGTTTCTGACGAAATTATTCCCATTATTGAAAAATATAACCGGGATGCAAAGTTCCCTATTCAACTCATTCCAAAGATGGCTGATTTAGGAATATTCGGTCCTACCTTTCCGCAAAAATACGGATGTGCTGAATTGAACAATGTTGCTTATGGTTTAATTATGCAGGAACTTGAGAGGGGGGATAGTGGAATAAGAAGTTTTGCATCTGTACAAAGCGCATTAGTCATGTATCCAATCCATGAGTTTGGAAGTGAAGAACAAAAAGATTACTGGCTGCCTTTATTAAATAAAGCTGAAAAAATAGGCTGCTTCGGATTAACAGAACCAGACTTTGGATCAAATCCCGGTGGGATGGTTACAAAGGCAGAGAAGGTAACTGGCGGCTACATATTAAATGGCGCAAAGATGTGGATCACCAATGGCACTATTGCAGATGTAGCTGTTGTATGGGCAAAACTTGATGGCGTAGTTAGAGGTTTTCTTGTTGAAAAAGGAACAAAAGGTTTTACTGCTCCGGAAATGAAAGGTAAGCATTCACTTCGCGCTTCTGTTACATCAGAATTAATATTTGATAATGCTGAGATTCCTGAAGTTAATATATTAGCAAAAACAGTTGGACTTAAAAATGCACTTATGTGTTTAAATCAGGCGAGATATGGAATAGCCTGGGGTGTTGTGGGTTCTATGATGGCATGTTATGATTCTGCATTGAACTATGCAAAAACCAGAATTCAATTTGGGAAACCTATTGCTGCATTCCAAATGACACAGGAAAAACTTGCTTATATGATTACAGAAATAACGAAGGCTCAATTACTTAATCTTCAACTCGGAAGAATGAAGGATAAGGGAACCTCAAAATTCACACAGGTTTCAATGGCAAAAAGAAATAATTGTGAAATTGCATTAACCATTGCCAGAATGTCCCGCGAAATACTTGGTGCAAACGGAATTCTGGATGAATATCCGGTGATGCGTCATGCTGCAAATCTTGAATCTGTAAAAACATATGAAGGAACCCATGAAATGCACACTCTTATTCTCGGTGAAGATATAACAGGTTTCCCTGCTTTTGATTAAATTTGCAGACCACTTCCGGGTGGTCTTTTTATATAATTTATTCGGTGTAATATGATTGAACAAATTAAACTGATGGATGGAATCACATTTGATGATATTCTTCTACTGCCAGGAAAATCTTATGTTCTTCCCAGGGAGGTGGATATTTCAACTTATTTGACTCCGGATATTAAATTGAACATCCCGTTAGTCTCCGCTGCAATGGATACAGTTACAGAAGCATCAATGGCAATAGCAATTGCCAGGGAGGGCGGAATAGGGATACTTCATAAAAATCTTTCTATTGAAGAGCAATGCGGAGAGGTGGATAAAGTAAAAAGATCTGAAAGCGGAATGATTAGAAACCCGATTACTCTTATACCTGATAAAACTATTGGAGATGCTTTAGAATTAATGAAGAAGTACAGAGTTTCGGGTATCCCGGTTGTTGAAAATGATCAAAAGTTAGTTGGTATTTTGACTAACAGGGATTTAAGGTTCGAGCCTAATAAACGCCTCAAAGTATCAGCATTAATGACAAAAGAAAATCTTATAACGGCTCCTCTTGGAACAACCTTAGAGAAAGCGGAAAAAATACTTCAACGCCATAAAATAGAAAAACTACCTGTTGTTGATAAAAATGGTAAACTTAAAGGCTTGATAACCTTTAAAGATATAATGAAGAAGAAGAAACATCCAATAGCCTGTAAGGATGAGCATGGAAGACTCAGAGTGGGAGCAGCAATTGGGATCACGATTGATTCTATGGATAGAGTTGAAGCACTTAGTCATGCTGGTGCGGATGTTATAGTTATTGATACTGCACATGGTCATTCGATGGGTGTTATTAAAGCAATTAAAGAGATTAGAAAAAAATACAAATATATACAACTAATTGCTGGTAATATAGGAACTTATGAAGGAGCACTTGAACTTGTTAATTGTAAAGTAGATGCTGTAAAAGTTGGTATCGGCCCCGGATCTATTTGCACAACTAGGGTTGTTGCAGGTGTAGGTGTCCCTCAAATTACCGCGATCTCGGAGGCATATCGGGCTGTTAAGAATAAAGGAATACCAATCATTGCCGATGGAGGAGTGAAACAAACCGGTGATATACCAAAAGCTATTGCTGCGGGAGCAGACTCAATTATGCTTGGAGGTTTATTTGCTGGAGTGGATGAAAGTCCTGGCGACAAAATCCTGTATGAAGGCAGAAGTTTTAAACTATACCGTGGAATGGGATCAATAAGTGCTATGAAGCAGGGCAGTAAAGACAGGTATTTTCAGGATACTGAAGATGATCTTAAAAAGTTAGTTCCAGAGGGTGTCGAGGGGCGTGTTCCATATAAAGGTCCGTTGGAAGATACGATTTATCAGTTAGTCGGCGGATTAAGATCTGCAATGGGTTACTGCGGTACAAAAGATATAAAATCATTGAAGAGGTACGGCAAATTTGTAAAGATAACACTAGCAGGATTAAAGGAGAGTCATCCGCATGATGTAATAATTACGCAGGAATCTCCTAATTATCATTTACAGAAATAAAAGTCATTTTATGTTTAAAGTTCTTGTTATTGCTTACTATTTCCCGCCAATGGGCTTGAGCGGGGTTCAGAGAACTCTGAAATTTATGAAATATATTAAAAACTATAATTGGGAACCGACAGTTATAACTAGTGGTGATGTCGGCTATTTTGCCCATGACAATTCATTAATGAAAGAGTTAAATGAACTTGAAATCAAAGTAATCAGAGTTGGTGGGAATGAACCAAATGCGAGATTGGCGAAATTCGGAACTGTAAAAATGCCTACGGAATTCGTTCGCAGAATTTTAAACAGGATCAGCCAGACTATATTTATTCCTGACAATAAAGTTTCCTGGTCAAAAAAAGTTTTTAATACAGTAGAAAAGCTTATTGCTAAAGAACACTTTGATGCAATATTTATTACGTGTCCTCCATTTTCGGCCTTCAGTTATGTATCACGAATCAGAAAAAAAAGCGACATACCAATTTTTGTCGATTACCGTGATTTGTGGTATGAAAGCTACTTTTCGTTCTATCCCACTCCCGTGCATAAACATCTGAATAAAAAAGAAGAATATAAAGCACTGAAAGCTGTTGACAGAGTTCTTGTTACTAACAGGCGGATTAAGGAAAAACTATTGAAAGATTTTCCTTTCCTGTCCTTTGATGATGTTGTTATTTTATCGCACGGTTTTGATCCTGAGGACTTTGAAAGAATCTCTGCTGTTCCAAAACCAAAAAATAAATTGGTTATTATGTATTCGGGAATATTTATGGCGTATAATACTCCTAAATATTTTCTCAAAGCATTTAAAGAAATATCCAATGAAAGACCGGACATTGCTTCAGAAATAGAACTTCATTTTGTTGGTTATATTGGTAAAGAGAACAAAAAGCTTGTTAGAAAACTAAACCTTCAGGAATTTGTTAAAGATTTCGGTTATGTTAATCACGATGATTCGATTGCAAAGATCAAATCAGCCGATATTTTATGGTTCATGGTGGATAGACTTAAGAATATTGATGCCATACTTCCAGGTAAAATATATGAATACATCGGGGCACAAAAACCGATAATAGCTTGCGTTCCAAATGGTGCTGCAAAACTGGCTGTTGAGGAATATGGAGCCGGATTTATTTGTGAGCCTGATGATATTTCCGGTATTAAAAATACAATCCTTAAAGTTTATGAATTGTATAAGAAAAATGAGTTACCCAAACCGGATGAAGCAATCCTTCAGAAATATCGCAGAGATTATTTAACAGAACTTTTATCAAAACAATTTCAACGGAAGCTGAGACCACTTTAATGTTAAATGTTTTAGTAATCGGATCAGGAGGGAGAGAGCATGCCTTAGCCTGGAAAATCAACCAGAGTAAATCTTTAACAAAACTCTATTGCCTTCCCGGCAATCCCGGAACTTCGAACATCTCTGAAAATATTAATCTCGATGTTACGAACGGGTCTGAGATGATTAAGTTTTGCAAAGAAAAAGATATTGATTTAGTTGTAATCGGACCCGAGAAACCTTTAGTTGATGGTTTAGCAGATGTTTTGAGAAAATCAGGTATTAATGTATTCGGTCCTGATTCCTCTGCTGCTATGATTGAAGCAAGCAAATCATTTGCAAAAGAGATTATGTTAAGGGCAGGTGTTCCGACAGCAGGATATAAACAGTTTACCTCCGATCAGTTTGAAACAACTTCCGATTATATTAAAAAATCTTCTTATCCTCTAGTAATTAAGGCCGATGGTTTAGCAGCAGGAAAAGGTGTTATAATTTGTTACAATGTTCAAGAGGCTATTGATGCTCTCAATCAGGTTTTTGTTGATAAAATTTTTGGTGATTCAGGAAGCAAACTGATAATAGAAGATTTTTTAATCGGTGAAGAAGCTTCAATCTTTGCTGTAACTGATGGTGAAGATTTTGTTTTACTTCCTTCTTCACAGGATCATAAACGGATCGGTGATAATGACACTGGGAAGAATACCGGCGGTATGGGTGCATATTCACCCGCACCTATTGTAACTCAAAAGATATTAAACACAGTTGCTGAAAAAGTTATAAAGCCTACATTATATCAACTAAAAACTGAAGGAAAGAAATTTGTTGGATGTCTCTATGCTGGTTTGATGATAAATAACAGTGATGTAAAAGTTGTTGAATTCAATTGCAGATTTGGTGATCCTGAAACACAGGCAGTTTTACCATTAATTGAAGGTGACTTATTACAATTACTTTATTCTGCATCAAAAGGAAAAATCGATAAATTGTCTGTTTCTGTTTCCGATGGATGTGCTGTATGTGTGGTTGCCGCTTCTTCCGGCTATCCTGATTTTTATAAAACAGGTTATGAAATTGACGGACTAAACCAAGCTGAATCTGATGTAATAATCTTCCATGCTGGTACCAAACAAAGTGATAATAAGATTTTTACCAATGGCGGAAGAGTTCTTGGTGTTACAGCCTTCTCAAATGCCGGTGATCTTAAAGAAGCCAGGGAAAAAGCTTATGCTGCATTAAAATCAGTTCATTTTGAGGGTATGTATTTCAGGAAAGATATTGCCGAAAAAGCATTTAAATAACCGGTACAGAGATTAACTCCAATTTATCCTCAGAACAGATTTCCCTTTTCAAATTAATTAGATAAATTCCCATCATCATATGATACCACTTCATGTACATTCATTCTACAGTCTGTTAACCGGGATAATCAGGCCGGATGATCTGATTCTATCGGCAAAGAACTTTAATCTCAGTTCAATTGCATTAACAGACAATAATGGAATGTATGGATTAATTCCATTTTATAAAGCTGCGATCGAAAATAATATAAAACCTGTTTTGGGAACATGTATTACTGATCCATCAATTGAAAACAACTATGCTTTACTGCTTGCAAAAAATTTGACGGGGTACAGTGAACTTTGTAAAATTCCCGGGAGCACCCCGACGGCACCCCGCCACCACAACCGGGGACCCTGGACGCGCGGTTCAGGCGGGGCGCAGCCGCTTTG
>JAWOIK010000115.1:0-2676 GCA_046484705.1 Ignavibacteriaceae bacterium
TCCATCCGGAAGCTGGAAGGAACAATTTTTACCTCGATAGTACTGAAGAATACTCTTTTGACATATAATGATGACACAATTCTTTCCGCCGAGCATATTGAGATTAAGACAAGCCCTCTAAAACTTTTGTTTAAAATAATTTACCTTAGAAAGATTGAAATACGTAATGCAGCTATCTACCTCAAAGAAGATAACACCGGAGAATTAAATATATCAAAATTATTTCCCCCGTCGGATGACGTGGACGAGGACACGACTTCTTCCGGATTTCCGTTTTCATTCCAGGTTGCCGATCTGCATCTGATTGATATTAGTTTTCTGCATCAGGAATATTCAAAGCTGAACAGTACTGCTGTATACGAATCAATGAACTTTTCCGATTTCAGAATTGATAGTTTAAATTTAAGAGTAAGCGCATTTGCAGATATTAATAAAAACACTTTCCAACTCAGTATATCGGAATTTTCGTTCTCTCCAAACTTCAGGTTTTTTAATCTTCGTTCCCTTCAGGGTGAATTCTTCGCAACAGAAAGCGGTATTCTCATAAGTGAACTTAATATAGTTACGGATGAATCGGATATAAGATTGAATGCCGGGATTACTGATGTAAATATTTTTAGTGATTTCACAGATGAGGAATTGGGCGATGCTTCATTAAGAGTTCAGATAGAAGCAGATAAGTTCAGCTTTGATGATCTTTCTACCTTTGTGTCAGACCTTAATACTATAAAAGGGAAAGTAGCACTTGATATATATGCAGACGGTTCTTTAAATGATTTATTAGTTAGTAAATTAGATATTCTTTACAACAATACTAACCTTAAGTTCAAAGGTAATCTGAAGAATGCCCTGGATTTTGATAACCTGAATATAAATGCCGATTTGAATGGCTCTGTCATAGATCCTTCAGATATACGTGGATTAATTTTGTCAGCAGATATTCCCGACTATTCAGAGTTAGGCATTATTGCTTTTGATACATTAACATTTACGGGTAATTTTTTAGATTTTAAAACAGAATTTTCTTTAACTACATCTTTGCAATCGAATATTAAAGGATTTGCAAATCTTAATTTCACCGGAACTGGTGACGAATATGATATTGATATCAATACACAAAATTTTGATATACACCCGTTTGCAGGGATAAATACTGACCTTAACAGCAATATTAAAATAAAAGGTTCAGGATTCAGTCCTGAGGATATGAAATCTGATATTGTTATTACAGCAACCAGGTCAACGATAGGTAAATCTTATGTTGAAGAATTAAAAATTTTTACAACAGCTGATAATAATATAATTGAAAGTAATATTGATATCTCCCTTGATTCTGCATCTACAGTAAGTGTGATTTCCAATTTGGATTTTAACGATGCCGAAGATCCAGGTTATACTATCGAGTTGACCGCTAAAAATTTAAACATTGGAAGAATAATCGGTAGTGAGGAATTAGATTCTAAGTTTAATTTTGAACTTCAGGCTGAAGGTAAAGGTTTTGACCCGGATAGTCTTGATTTATTTATTGTGATGAATTTAAATGACAGTTTCATTTATGATTTTGAAATTGACAGCACCGCACTTATAGTGGATATTAGACGGAATGATAACGGAAATAAAATTATAAACGTAATTTCAGATATAGCTGATTTAACAATCTCCGGGCAGTATTCAATTTCTACTATTGCCCAGGTAATTTCTGCTGAAGCCGAACTACTCCAGAAATCTTTTATTGATAAATATGCTTTTCTGCTTCCTTCAGATGAAAGGCGGGAAGTTACAATATCCCAGCAAAGTAAAAGTCTGATTCAACTTGAACAGCTTTCACTTGATTATCTTGTTGATTTTAAGGACTTTCTTACAATCCGTTTCAACAATTCAGAAATTGAAATTGACGGCAGTATCAATGGTACAATATTAGCGCGTGAAGATAGTATTGCCTTCTCGTCAACTGTGGAAATAAATTATTTTAAGTACTGGGACAATATCGACCTTTACTTTCTAACAAAGACGAGATTAGATTTCAACCTGTGGAATAAAATTGAAGCGGGAGTTTTAGAAGATTTTTCAGCTTATATATTTTTCCGAACAAACAGACTATATGCAGGAAGTAACTTCTACGATTTAGGATTCCGCACTGAAATTGAAAATGATTCGGTATCTGTCGCTTTTAACACAAGATTAGAGGATAACATAAAAATCAAATTAAAGGGTGCAATTGATGTGAACGATGAGCTTCAGTCGTTAATTGCCTCGTTCGACTCCATTACTGTTAACTATAATAATATGGAAATAAATAATGAGGAAAGAATTGTACTCAATTATAAAGATTCGGATATTGATTTTGAAAACTTTATTCTTTCTGCTGCGGGAGGATCGATTTCATTGTCCGGAAATTTCGGATTTGAGGGTGATGGGTTGTTAAATTTTTCCTCAAATGATTTAGAATGGAGAGAGATTGGAAGAGAGATTGCGGGAATAGAGGAAGGAATGAATATAGATGCCAGGATAAATTTAAATGGAACCTTACAGGGAAATATTTCAGATCCTGTTTTAAAAATGAATTTTTCTTTTGAAGATATCACCTATCATGATAAAAACTTAGGTGCAATTGTTTCTGAAATTAATTTTGCCCAAAATGAGCTTGGCGCCGATATTAAATTTATTGATTCATTA
>JAWOIK010000127.1:0-6585 GCA_046484705.1 Ignavibacteriaceae bacterium
CCATACATTTTTTGATAGTTTAATTCAAATGCATGAATATATTCCGGTAAAAGTTTTGGATTACCCGCTGTGGTGATATTAGCATCGGAATAAAATGGAAATGGGTTAAGCAGATTTTCATTCGGTCTGTTTATCCTTCTGCTGTAACTTAATTGAATCTGATGCTCATCAATTTTTCTTGAGATATTAACAGATGGAAAGAAATCCATTTTATTTAGTTTGTAAGCTTCGGTAAGTGTCTTTTGATCAAGATTCCTGTCCATGTATTCACCCCGTAAACCGAGCATATAATTAAAACCGGCAACAGCGGAATTAAAGGAAATGAATCCGGCATAAATATTATTCCTAAGATCAAAAGTATTCGTAAGCTGAGGGTCAAGCACATAATCCTGAAGGTCACTATCGAATATTCTGTTTTCCAGTTCAAAATTTCTGAAAGAATAATTTACCTGCAGCCCTGTTTCCAGAACATCGGCTTCGCCCATTTTATGTTTATAATTCAGCTTACTTCTGCCTTCGTTTCTTTTTGAATCATTTGTAAACCTTGTACTGTTTACAGTTCCACTGAAAGGATTATAGATTTCATCACTTTCATTCTCAAACATTAACTGATCATTTGTCAGACCGACATAGTTATATGTGAACTCAAAATTCATATCATTTACTGCAGGATCAATTTTATACTGATACGTAAAAGTGGAATTAAAGAAATTAACCGGAACGTCATTATTATTTCTGATTACAGAATATCTTGTATCATTTATATTTTGATTAATGGTTCTGGTACCCAGACTTCCATTAATATCTATTATTCCACTGCTGATTGATAACCCGAGAGAATTTTGAGGATTAATTGTATAATCCAATCCGCCTCTAAAAGAATATTGCCTCCTTTTATTACGAATATCAATATTGGAATTATTATATAACAAAGAATTTTCAAAAGAAGTTGTTCTGGAAATATTCTGATTGTTAGTGAATGTATTATCGCGGTAATCCAGTCCGCCTGTAAGATTTAATCCGTTAACATTGTAATTAAATGAAAAATCGCCATTGTACTTATCACCTGTACCGCTGTTTAAATTTAAAATTCCGCTTAACGAATAATCTTTCTGAGCTTTAAGATTTATATTAATTATTCCGGCAGAACCTTCAGCATCGTACCTTGCAGAAGGATTTGTAATCAGTTCAATGTTTTCAATCTGATTTGCTGCGAATTGCCTTAACGCATCGGAGCCTTGAAGAACGCTAGGCTTGCCATTTACAAGAATTGTGAAGTTTGAACTGCCGCGAAGATAAACGGTACCATCAGGATCGACTCTTACTGACGGCTGGTTTTGCAGTACATCAAGTGCCGTCCCTCCCGCTGCATTTAAATTCTGACTTACATTAATAACTTTTTTATCAAGATGAAGTTCTTCAGATGCTTTTTCACCAACAACCTGTGTCTCTTCAAGCTGAACTGCATCCTTAGTTAACAGAATTGTGCCAACATCATATTCATAATCCTCTTTTGAAATATTAAGATCCGGAAGGAATTTATTTGAGTAACCCATAAAACTAATTTTAAGGTAGTAATTTCCTTCAACTACATTCGTAAGAATGAATTCACCATTAGTACCGGCTGCGGTTCCACCGACATAGGATGAATCTTTCTGGTTATGCATTGTAATATTTGCAAACGGTAACGGTGAGTTTTGTTCCGAATCGACAATTATTCCTTTTATAATTCCATCTTTAAACAGATCCGATGCCTGTGCATTCAGTACAGAATATGACGATAAAAATATTATTAATAAGTTTATTAAAATGTTTTTCATGACAGCTTCCTTCCAACAATTAAATTTCACAGTTCAAAAATATAAATAGAATGATGTATTGAATATTAATTTAATTTGAATGGTTGTATTATTATATCAGAGGAAAAAACAGATAAGGTATGGCAAAGATGCGGTACAAAATAAATTTAAGTGTGTAAGCGATGCTCAGGTTTTAACATCATTTAGGGCCTGATTAATAATTTTCAGTAATTCGTTTCTGTTAAATGGTTTTGAGAGATAATGAGTACATCCATTCTCAAGAAATTTTTCTTTATCCCCTACCATTGCATAAGCTGTTACAGCTATTACAGGTGTATTTTTATACTTTTCAATTTTCTTAATCTCTGAAGTGGTTTCCAATCCGTCCATCTCTCCCCGCAACCCAATGTCCATTAAAATCGCGTCGTAATCGTTATCATTAGCTTTCTGCACCGCATCCTTACCATATCGAACCCAATCTGTTATATATTGTTCGCTTAATAATTTTATAATAACCTCAGCATTTATTACTTCATCCTCAACTATTAGAATTTTAGAAGATTTTTGTTCAACTGATGTTAGCCGCGGTCTATCATTAACTTTTTCGGAATTGACTTCTGCGATAATGCTTTTTTGATGATCAGGCAATTCCACGATAAAAACCGAACCTTTCCCTTTTGTACTTTTTACTTTTATTTCACCGCCTAATATTTCAACGAACTTCTTTGTTATTGTTAATCCAAGACCGGTTCCTTCATAAACCCTGCTGTATCCTTCACTTGTCTGTCTGAAGGGTTCAAAAATTAAGCGGAGGTCTTCCTGTTCTATACCTATGCCTGAATCTTCAATTTCAATTACTGCTTTATTATTTATAAGATCTGACCTTACTTTAATGAAGCCGGCATCGGAATATTTGATAGCATTGTTGATAAGATTGTTTAATATTTTAGTTAAAAGATTATCATCCGACTCAATAATAATTTTATTTTGTTTTGGCTTAAAAGTGAGATTCAATCCTTTATCCGATGCAGCTGCTCTGAACAAACTTATAGATTCTTCAATAAGGTTATTAACTTCAATCGGTTTAAGCAGTTTCTGAACTCCTTCCACTTCAATCTTCGATATATCCAGAATAGAATTCAGAGTTTCATGCAACCGTAATGCACTTCTTCTTATTGTACGTATCATTTCCCGGCTATCACCATCCTGCATTTCTAATTCTAATAATTCAGCATTGCCAAGAATGCCGATCATCGGAGTTCTGAGTTCATGGCTCATATTTGCAAAAAATATGCTTTTAATCCTGTTCATTTCTTCGGCTTTATTTTTTGCCGCTATCAAATCCTCATTTAATTTTTTCTTCTCAGTTATATCTTCCTGAATAGCAACATAGTGTGTTATTTTACCGAGCTTATTTACTATAGGAGAAATTACTGTATTCTCCCAATAGGTATCACCATTTTTTTTGGTGTTTAACATTTCCCCCTGCCAGTCTTGCCCAGCAGCAATGTGTGACCATAACTCTTTGTAAAATTCATTATTATGATAACCTGATTTCAGGAACCGTGGATTTTTTCCTTTAACTTCACTAAAGATATATCCAGTTAGTGTTGTAAAGTAAGGATTAACATACTCTATATTTCCTTCATCATCGGTTATTATCACACTTATAGAGCTTTGCTCTATAGCACGATTAAGTTTTGTCAGTTCTGCTTCTGCAAGTTTACTTTCAGTAATATCAAGTGCAACTCCGGTCAATCCAGTCACTTTGTTATTTGATTTTATCGGACTTACTAAAAACCTGAGCCATCCAATCTGACCATCAAATCTGATGTAACGAAATTCGATAAAGTGATCGGGTGATTCGTGTACCAATTGTTTCCTGAACTCGGAGTGAACAGTTTTCCTGTCATCGGGATAGACAAATTTCAGATAAAATCTGCCGATTAGTTCAGCAGCTTTGTAACCCAGCGATACTGAAGTTGCCTCATTAACGTAGGTTATTCTTCCCCGCGTATCGGTGCTCAAAAGCAGAGCATGTGTATTTTCGGCAAGCATCCGGTATTTTTCTTCAGAAAATTTTAAAGCATTTTCGGCCTGCTTACGATCTGTTATATCACGACCGGTACCAACTAATTCTGTTATCCTGCCTGCTTCATTAACAATAGCTTTGGCTTCCCATTCTATCCATCGCCATCCGAATCGTGTTAAAGCTCTTTCTTCATAATTACACAAGTAAGGGGGATGAAATAATTCCGATACGGCTTTTTTAACTTCCGGTAAATCATCTTCATGCACAAGTGGAGTGTAAGATTGACCTATAAGTTCCTCTTCCTTTTTATCAAACAACTGACAGTATGCAAGATTTGCAAAAAGAAATTTTCCATCTGCATCGGTCTTCACAATCAAATCTGTTTGGTTTTCAACAAGAAGGCGGTATTTCTCTTCACTGTCTTTTATTTTACTGACAAAGTTCTGATTTTCCTCCTGGTCAAGAAGAATCTTTCCTATCAGCAAAGTTACAAATGGATACACTCCAATAATTGTAGCAGATACTGTTTTATAAGTTACTATTATACTTTCAGAAGGGAGCGATAAAACAAGAATTAACATTGCTATATGTACGAACAGTCCGAATTTATAAAGCTGCAAATTAGTTAACTTTATTTCTGACTGTTTCTCTCTGCGATAGAAAAAGTATAACCCGATAAGGTAGGAAGATAGTATAACCAGAGTACCCATCAGTGCGCCGCTTCCGCCAACAATGTTCCGATAAATAGCTGCGGATACTGCAGCAATAACTCCTGCCAGAGGACCGAAGAACAATGTACACAAACTTATAACAATAGATCGTCCATCGAATATGATTCCTTCGGTAAGTATAAAAGGATACAGCATTCCGATTATTGCTGTGAAGCCGAAGAGTAATCCCTGAAATATTTTACCATTAAGTTCTTTTCTATTGAACCTAACGCTGATAAATCCGGAAAAAACACTCAAAGCAACTAATACAGCCAGGTTATAAATCAGATCTATAATTAACAACATTAGGCTCTTATTCTTTCGGGTTAAATTTATCTAAAAAGAAATTCAGATAACAATACTTTGTAGCCTTTTAATTTTCGGGAAAAATTCTTTTAATAATCATTTCAAAGCTTTTTGATAGATTGGCAATCTATACGGAAAAATGCAGATATAACTAATAACATTAAGATGTTCAATTAAATTACCCAAACATTAGAGATACTAATTGAAACGGAAGATCTGATTACCACCTTCTGATCAAATTATTTTATGAATGACATCTTCTTAACTTCGGTATAATTTCCGGATTGAAGCCTATAGAAATATGTTCCGCTTGGTAATGCTGTAGAACCTGCATTAAAATTTACTTCGTGTAATCCAGCCTGTAGTTCCTGTTTAATCAGTTGTGCAATTTCTCTGCCTAACATATCATAAACAGTAAGTGTAGTAAATTGATGCGTACTTAAATAAAACTGAATTTTTGTTGTTGGATTAAATGGATTAGGATAATTCTGATAAAGCTTGAAATCATTTGCAATTATTTCATCATTCGGTAATTGAACTGATACAGGATCATCAGCAGGAAAGAAGGTATACGAAATACCGCCTTTTTCAAACCACGATTTTGAAATATCAGTTTTGTTATAAACGTAGGAATATCCGCTGGATTTTGCAGGATCATGAACAATTGGTCTTCCATCGGAAGTAAAACCCGCAAGCATGAAAAGATGGCCGGCATACAAAGGTTGTCCAACCGACATGGCAATCCTTCCTCCGTCTGCAAGAATATCCCTTGCTTCACTCCAGGTACGGTACCTTGTAACTGCCCCATCCAAACCAAACTCGGAAGCATTCTGAACTACTCTTGGCCATATGCCAAACATATTAAAATGAGGGTCGCGAGTGTCCAGGGCAAATTGATATGGGTCTACTTCAATATCATAACTTTTTAAAATCATAGAGACAGTTGTGGGCGAACAAATATCCCCGCCAATAACAGGATCAACTCCATACTGATAAATAAATTCTGTAGGAATAAATATTGCTTCGGGGTTATCATTTACTATCTGGGTAATATCAACATTATTCGTAGTACGGGAATCGCTTATAAAAAAGCTGAGTTTATGTATTGTTGGCGAAGGCTGTACCGCCGATGTGCGTTTCATTATTATTTTGAACTGCCAGCTGCTGCTGTAAGAATTAAGTTTTACATAATCATAATCTATATATCCGCCGCCATAGGTTGTTGTACCATAACTGCTCCAGATATTTGATTTCCAAAAACCAACCGTCAGCCAGGGCGACCAATCCGTACCATAAGGAAAACGCATTTGTATTTTGAAACTGCCGTAGTTGCCGGGTGCAGTACCATTCCAGGAGGGTAAACCCTGATTATAATAAAATTCAGAATTCTGTTGACTTAATATTATGTAACCTTCTGTAACATCATCCTGAAGCATAATACTTTTACCATCATCACTTAGTTTAAGTCCTTCATTGGTTTCAATTTTGTTAAAGATGGAGTCAATTCTTAATACATAGTGCTGATCAGGATAATATTGTGCGGTTATAGTGCCGGCAAAAAATATCAGGTATGTAATGGATAACTTAATAGTAGATTTTAAATTCATTTTAATATTTAATCAATTATGAATAATTATAAAGAACTGTTAAAAAATATTGAATACTTGATTTAAATAAAAACCTGTAATCGGATTGACAGAAAATCAATTGTATTTCTGGGCATCCTAATTGACTAAAC
>JAWOIK010000142.1:0-7333 GCA_046484705.1 Ignavibacteriaceae bacterium
TTTTTTCCTGAGTTGAGAACCTTCAGAGATTTTTTGATTGGCAACAGTTATGAACTTGACTGGCTTGAAAGACCTGAAGGACATAGCTGGGGGCTATGGCGTGCAAGTCTCGACCGAATGCTGGAGTTCTTCTTTCCTGCAGATCCATCATGGCTCTCACCGGATTATAACCAGACTGTAAGTGAGTT
This sequence comes from Ignavibacteriaceae bacterium, assembly GCA_046484705.1. Lineage (GTDB taxonomy): Bacteria > Bacteroidota > Ignavibacteria > Ignavibacteriales > Ignavibacteriaceae > JAGXRK01. Next base: position 189 of record JAWOIK010000142.1, read on the forward strand.
CAGTTTATTTCAGAACTTCCCCAATCCGTTCAATCCAACTACAAAAATTAAATATACAATACCAAATGTAGAGACGCTTCGCGATGCGTCTCTACAAGTAGTGTTGAAAGTTTATGATATGCTTGGCAGGGAAGTAGCGACACTTGTTAACCAAGAAATGCAGCCGGGTGTTTATGAAATAGAATTCAATGCACCGCAATTATCAAGTGGAATTTATTATTACCAGTTGAAGGCAGGTACATTTGTTGAGACAAAGAAGATGATTATAGTCCGGTGATGTTACAATTGTTGGTTATTATACGAGATGATGGAAACAATTAAGTTTTTATTTGACAATAACAATTAATTTTGGTTATTTGGAATTAGTTATTTTACTATTTATTCGCCGGGGCTGCAATGAAGAGAATAATAATTGTATTCAATTTCCTTATTGTGTTTTCAGGGGTCTCACTTTATTCACAGGCACAATTAGAGTTTCCACTTACAGTAAAAGATTATGTTGACAATTCACAAAATATTGTGCTAGGTTATGATCCTTCAGGCACAGATGGATTAGATGGAGATTTGGGCGAACAATATATTGCCCAGGTTCCACCAGGAAATTTTGGTGCAAGGTTCAGACTTCCTGCCGATACAAACATTACTACAATTAAAGATATAAGATTTGGCTGCGGACAGCCTTTCAATTATAACCACAACATTGATCTGAGTTACCAATCCGGAAGCAACAGTATGTTTATTTACTGGGAAGGATCACAATTTGAAATTATTCATTTAGTATTCCGGAATGGTTATACAGGTGAATTTCTTGCGCAGTATGAATTAATTTATGGAGCCGATACTTTTAACGTTCCTATTAATCTTGATTATCTAAATGTAGAAGTGCAGTATAACGGTCCATTATCCTGGCCGGAGATTATTCTGCATTCACCTTCAGGAGGTGAAATTTTAGAAGCTGGTGAAACAGTACCAGTAAATTATTCATTAACAATTCCTGAACCCGTCTTTTATTCATTACATTATTCCACAAATTTTGGAAATAGCTGGATATTTATTGATACGATTAGTCCGTTTAATAATTTATACAACTGGACTGTCCCAAATATTTATTCGACCAATGTAAAATTGCGAATTGGAAATTATCCATGTGTTTTCGATACCAGCGATGGAACATTTATAATTTATAATAATACGCTGCCGGTTCTTCATCCCGTTGCAATACCGATAGTAGTTAATAATTCAGTTGGAGATACTCTCGAATTAATTGCAGGAATGAATCCGACAGCGACAAACGGAATTGATACTTTGTTAGGTGAAACAAACCAACCGCCCCCAGCTTCTGGTGAATTTAATTCTTTTCTGAAATTAAGTGATAACTCACTCTCATACATAGATTATCAGCCGGGATATCATTCCTATATTGGAAGCAAGAATTATTTGTTATCAGTCTATCCAAAAGCAGATTCAATAACTTTAATAAATTTAAATTTACCTTCAGGCACAACTTTAAAATTAAATTACTGGAAACGGATACCCGGAGGTATCTCACCGGTTGATACGACTTTAACACAATCACTAATTTCCTATACATTTCTTCCCGGCACTTATTATGGCAACCCATTCATTAAATTTGCATTCACTTTCGATGGAAGTATTCCTGTTGAATTAATTTCTTTTTTGGCAAGTGTTAATAATAATAATGTAACTTTAAACTGGTACACAGCAAGTGAGGTAAATAATGCGGGGTTTGAAATAGAAAGAAAAGCCCCCTCATTATCTCCCCCTAAGGGGGAGACAACTGAAGGTTGGGAGAGGATTGGATTTGTTGAAGGTGAGGGTACGACGACAGAAACAAACTACTATACGTTTATTGATGAAGAATTATCCCGGGGAAAATATTATTACAGGTTAAAACAAATTGATTTTGATGGAACATTTGAATATTCAAAAGAAATAGAAGTTGATGTAGGAATACCTGAGGTTTTCTCTCTTCATCAAAATTATCCGAATCCCTTCAACCCAAGCACTACAATCAGTTGGCAGTCGCCAGTCGGCAGTTGGCTAACTTTGAAAGTGTACGATGTACTTGGAAGGGAAGTGGCAGCTTTAGTTGATGAATATAAAGATGCAGGCTATCACGAAGTTGAATTCAACCTTTATTCTGACGAAGGTCAGAATCTCACAAGCGGAGTTTACTTTTATCAACTGAAAGCCAGAGGTCCTGAAACAAGTTCAGGACAAAGGATAGTTGAAACAAAGAAGATGATACTTTTAAGGTAAGTACAAATGAAATTTATGAAATTAATTTTTCTGTTTATTCTGTCAACCAGTTTTAATTATTCACAGGGCGTCGGAGTTGGTCAGAGAATTGATCTTACCGGAAAATTAAATTTAGGAAGCGGACAGTTTGCACAATTATTTGTCCCAGATTACTTTGCTCCACCCGACGATGGAAAATTTTTACTTGTTTTCCACTTACACAGCGCTTCATGGGCTGCGGAGAATCAGGTATATAAATCACAATCAAATGCAGTGTTGTTCAATATTCATCTTGGTTCACTTTCAAGTCCCTATCAGAATTATTTTTCAGATCCGAATAAATTCAGTGCAATTTTAGACACAGTACTATCTGTTCTAAGTAATAACTCTATCATTCAGTCTCCGCAGATTAAGTATTTGGTTATAACATCTTTCAGTGCCGGTTATGCAGGATTAAGAGAAATCATAAAAACACAATCGTATTACGATATTATAAATGCAATCAATCTTGCTGATGGCTTACATAGCAGCAGCGATCCCGGGACCGCTGCAATACAGATGCAGGATTTTTTAAAGTTCGCAATTGATGCCAGGGATAATAAAAAAATTATGCTTCTGACACATTCAAGTATTACAACATCCGGTTACCAGAGTACTAATCAAACATCAAACTATCTGATCAACGGAACAGGTACACAGGTTACTAATGTACCCGAAGTAGATGAGATCGGGACAATGTATTCAAAATGCGATACCGGTTTTTTTCAGATCAGAAGGTATTACGGGCAAACAGCAGAAGATCATCTTAAACATTTGTATGCAATGCATATTATGCTGCGGACTGCCGTAAATATTATTGATCCATCATTAACCAATATGGATAAAAGTGAATCGACGCTGCTTGATTTATTTGTACCAGAATTACCCAAATCTAATCCGGTGAGGTTACAATTGTTGGTGATTATATAAGATTATGCAGACTATAAAGTTTATAGTTGACAAAAAGAATCAATTTTAGTTACTTGGAAATTATTATTTCAGTTTAATTAATTCGCCGAGGTATAAATGAAGAAATTAGTTTCTACCATCGCTTTTCTTATCATTGTATCTACACAACTTTATTCACAATGGTTTTGGCAGAATCCTCTTCCGCATGGAAATGATTTGTATTCCGTCCATTATATTGATTCTAATACAGGCTGGATGGTTGGTATACTTGGTTCAATAATTAAAACTACCGATGGTGGTTTAACATGGGAATATCAGATCAGCGGAACCGATGGAACACTTCGATCTGTTAATTTTATAAATTCAGATTTCGGTTGGGTCTGCGGGGATAATGGAACAATTCTCAATACCACTAACGGCGGTTCTGACTGGACAACAAAGACTGAAGGTGATAATCACCTTTTCTCAATCTTCTTTACAGATGAAAACAATGGTTGGATTGCCGGAAGCAATGGAACAATACTTTACTCATCCGACAGCGGCAATAACTGGATGCCTCAAATCAGCGGGACAAATGAATTGCTGCTCTCAGTTTATTTTGATAATTCTAATGATGGATGGATATCAGGTACAAGTGGAAAAATATTCAAAACGGTTAATGGTGGAGCGGAGTGGAATTTACAATCAACAGGAACAAATGAAGCTTTAAATTCTATTACCTTTGTTAATTCAAATATCGGGTGGGCTGTAGGCGGAAACGGTACTGTACTGAATACAGCAAATGGCGGATTAACATGGCTCAACCAGACAAGCAGTACCAATGAGTTTTTATTTTCAGTACAGTTTTCAGATATGAATATAGGTTGGGCTGTTGGTATGAACGGCACCATTCTTCATACAACAAATGGCGGTGAAGTCTGGCAAAGTCAATCTAGTGGTGTTGGAATCTGGACTTTTCTCTCAGTCTCTTTTTCAGATGAAAATAACGGAACAGCAGTTGGGATGTTTGGAATAATTTTAAAGACCACCAACAGCGGACTGATTTGGGTAAGTCAGCAATCTGAAATAAATGACTGGTTTCAATCCTCATATTTCATAAACTCAAATACCGGCTGGGCTGCCGGTTTATTCGGAACAATAGTTAAAACTACAAACGGCGGTTTAACCTGGCAGACTGTTTACAACAATTCAATTACAAGCTTTTATTCTATATATTTTATAAATGAGAATACCGGATGGGCTTGTGTTTCGGGATTAGGTGGTGCGATTCTGAAAACAGAAGACGGCGGAACTAACTGGGTAGTTCACAATACAGGCACGGTAAATTCTTTAAGTTCAATCTTTTTTATTGATGCAAATAATGGTTGGGCTGCCGGTACTTCAGGAACTATAATTAAAACCTCTGATGGCGGTGTCAGCTGGCAGAGCAAGTTAAGCGGAACTACTGAACATTTAGAATCGGTTTATTTTACAGATATCAATACAGGCTGGGCTGCCGGAAGAAATGGAACATTACTTAAAACTATTAATGGGGGAGAAGACTGGATAACTCAGACAACCCCAGTATTAAATGATTTGAATTCCGTTTTTTTCACTGATGAATTAATCGGTTTGGCGGTTGGTAATGAGGGTACAACAATAAGAACTACGGATGGAGGAAATAACTGGGAACTAATAACGAAAGTAACAGATGATGACTTATTTTCAATTCATTTTACTAACTCAAACATTGGATGGGCTTCAGGAGAAAACGGTATCATCATCAAAACCATTGACGGCGGTACAAACTGGGAAGTACAGGAACATACATCCCGGTTACCATTGTATTCGATCTTTTTTACTGATATCAATACCGGATGGGCAGTCGGTGCGTTTGGAACCATCCTTCATACTACTAACGGCGGAGTTACCTTTATAGAAGATGATCTTAATCTTATTCAGCCAAATGCATTTTTATTAGAACAGAATTACCCGAATCCGTTTAATCCGGTAACGCGAATTAAATACACTATACCTGAAGAGGGATATGTAAAGTTGATTCTTTACGATATGCTTGGTACTGAAGTTGAACAATTAGTCGATGACTATCAGGAGCCTGGAGTATATGAAGTTACTTTTGACAGCTATAATTTATCGAGTGGAGTTTATGTGTATGCACTGTATTATCAGGGGAAGGTGTTTTCGAGGAAGATGGTGGTTTTGAAGTAGCCAGAGATCAGAAAACAGAAGTCAGATTTTAGAATATTTGATTTTAGCCCGTGTTTGTTAAGGAGATGCGGGCTTTTTTGTGAAAAGCAATTAATGAGTACGATTTTGCTTTACAATTCAAATAGTGTTGTTTAAGTTTGGTTATTATTTTATTTACCAGGGGATCGGTCATGAAGAAGATAAGATATATTTCACTTCTCTTAGTTTCATTGCTCACTATTCAATTACAAAGCTATGCCCAATGGAATCAAACAGCAGGTCCCGAAAGCGGATACATAACCAGCCTTACGTCAGATGGTGATTTTTTGTATGCCGGAATGGAGGGCGGTATTCATATATCTGCTGATAATGGTTTAATCTGGACAAGGAGTAATAACGGTTTAACAGATATTGGTATTACTTCACTTGCTGCAGATGACAGTATTGTATTAGCAGGAACTGTCTCAAGCAGAGTCTTTCGCACTACAGATTCCGGGCAAAGCTGGCATACTTCAAGCAGCGGACTACCATACTCAACCATAAGATTTGTTGCAAAAGCAGAATCATATTTTTACTGTGCAAATTATCATTCTTTATACCGATCTTCGAACAAAGGAAATGATTGGCAACCAAGTTCGTTTGGAATAGGTAATGTAGAACTCAATACTTTTTATTATACTGATTCGTTATGTTTTACAGGTACATCAAATGGAGTCTATGTTTCTACGGATTTCGGATCTAACTGGATAGAGAGAAGTTTTGGGCTGGATAATAAAAACATAAAGGATTTTACCAGCACAGATGAGTATATATTTGTATTGACTGAGTCAGGGTGTTTCAGAAGCAGTGATAATGGTTTAAACTGGCAGGCAACAGGATCGGGCTTACCAAACTTGTTTATTTTTATTGGTAAACTGGAAACAGTTGATGGCAATATTTTTGCCGCGATAGGGAATGATAGAATTTACATTTCGACAAATTCAGGGAACAACTGGGATTTGTACGGGAATAATTTTCCGTATACAATTACATACGACCTGATGAATAAAGATGATATACTTTTTGCCGGAACAAGTGGTGGAATATATTCAATCGATTATCCGAATCCGGAATGGATGGAAATGAATGGAACTCTGTATGCTTCAAATGTCTATTGTATGTTAAACTTGGACAGCGTGATTTATGCAGGTTCTGAAAACGGGAAAGTATACAAATCCACAAACAATGGTGAGACATGGAGCTACAGCTTTGCAGGATCTTCATCAAACAAAATAATCGCAATTGCAGCAAAAGGTGATACTTTATATACCAGTTCGGGCTGGCTGCTATACTGCTCAACAGATTCAGGAGCATCCTGGCAGCAAATGAATTTATACTCTTCAGAGATAAGTTCATTAGTTGTGCGGGGAGATGAAATATACGTTTCAACTTCATTCATCGATGGAATATGGTTGTCAACAGATGCCGGACAAAGTTGGCAGCAAAAGAATAACGGGCTTGAAAGCTTTAGTATCATAACATTGGCAGCAGATGAACTAAATGTTTATGCCGGAACATTAGATGGTCTTTATATTTCATCAGACAGCGGTGAAAACTGGGTTAGAGCCGGCAATGGCATACCCCAAAATGCAGCTGTGATATCTACGAAAATAATTGACGGTTACATTTATGCGGGTGCCATATATGGTTTGTACCGATCATCGGATTACGGAATAAGTTGGTCACATAAAGGCTTTGCAAATCAGATGGTT
>JAWOIK010000162.1:0-15866 GCA_046484705.1 Ignavibacteriaceae bacterium
AGCCGATTGCACCCGGCCAGGGAATCATAATAATCATTGCACTATGTGTAAGATGAGACACCTCTGAGGGCAATCCGATCAGGTCTTCGGCGATAAAATAAAATACCGATGGTATTACAAGAATGATCATTAATAATGTAAGCAGCCCTATCAAAACTAAATTAAATTTTCTAAATGATAAATAAGATTGACGGATACGGACTAAAGTAGTTGCGGCACTTAACATCATTATAACAGGAGCCTCAATAACAAGTGCGAATGAAAATGCCACACCGTAAGCTGCTAAATTAAATTTTGGATCGGGTAATCTGGCAATAAGTGCAGAAAGAAATGGTCCCTCAACGGACATCATAAACCAGGTTGCTGCAAGGGGCAGCCAAAAAAGAAATATTTTTCGCTGAGTTAGTTCGTTATCCACTGAATTATATTTTTAACATTTGTGCCCAAACTTATAAAATAGTTCAGAAAGAATTATGCTTAATGGACTATCATCAACTATTTAACTATTTTTGGCAACAGGAGTGCAAGGATATGTATAAAATTTTATTTGCTTCATTATTTGCTAGTCTTTTATTTACCGGTTGTTCAACAGAGCATAAAACGGAAATTTCTGAACATACAAAATCAGGGATGCGTAATAATGCAAATGAGTTTATGTCTGTCCTGAAGAATGTTCTTGTTAGTGAAATTCAACAGAATGGATTGGCTGCAGCAGTTTCAGTGTGCTCGGATACTGCTCAGATTATGACCAATAATTATAGTATGGAGAAAGGTGTTTTTCTCAAAAGAGTTTCAACCAAAAACCGGAATGAAAATAATAGTCCGGATCCTTTTGAAACTGAAGGTTTAAAATATTTTCAGAAAATTTTAAATGAAGGAAACCTGGATTCACTTACCGAATACTACGGGATTGTTGAAAAGTCGGAGATAAAATACATCCGGTACATGAAACCAATAATTGTTCAGGCACCCTGCCTGAATTGTCATGGTATGAAAGAACAGATAATTCCTGAAGTGCTTGATATAATTCAAAACCGTTACAAAAATGATAAAGCAATAAATTATCAATTGGGGGAACTGCGAGGAGCAGTTTCAATACAAAAAGTCTATTAACCACTACTTTACAGGGGATGCTATGAAAAAATTAAAGCTGCACGAAGTTCCGGCTATTAGTTCAGTCCAGGAAATGCTGATTATTTCAGCAAATACTTACAAGGATAAAACTGCTCTGGAAGATTTGAATGAAACCCCAATTCAGCGGGTAACTTATAATCAGCTTTTTGAAAATGTGATTAAGCTTGGTAAAGCTTTAACCCGGCTGGGAATAAAAGAACGCGACCATATTGCCGTTATAGGTGAGAACAGAGTTCAGTGGGGTTTAACATATCTTACCGCAATGTGTTTCAACTATGTTATTGTTCCGATTGATAAGAATTTAAGTCATAATGAAATTCTTAACATTCTTCATGAATCAGACTCAGTTGCTGTCATTTTCACAGAAACTTATGATACGTTTTTAAGAGAAAAAGGTAAGGCGTTATTAAAGCTTAAAACATATATAAGCATGGATCTTAAAAAAGAAGAAGATTCTTTTCATTCAATGATACAGCTAATGAGCAATGAAAGTTCTACTCTTAACACTCTACCTCATATAAATCCCGATGAACTGGCTGAAATAATTTTTACCTCTGGTTCACTTGGCAGGGCTAAGGGTGTTATGCTTAGTCAGCGAAATTTGTCAGCTAATCTAATGGCAATGACGAGTATGATAAAAATGTACAGCGCGGATCGCTTTCTTTCTGTATTACCTATTCATCACACATATGAATGTACTTGCGGATTCCTCTGCCCTATTTTTACAGGAGGTTCTGTTCATTACGCCCGTTCTTTAAAAACAGTTGTTGAGGATCTTCAGAAAGTAAAGGCGACCATACTTCTTGGAGTTCCCCTTCTGTATGATAAAATGTTTAAAAAAATTCATAAAGGAATAAAGGAAGATAAGGTAAAATCCAAAATTGTTCCTTCCTTGCTAAAAATAACTGACGTGATGCAGCTTATCGGATGGAAAAATGCCAAGAAAAAAATATTTAAAGAACTGCATGAAAAATTCGGCGGATCGATAAGAATTTTTATTGCTGGTGGCGCAGCTCCTGATCCAATGGTTGCGAAAGGTTTACGGGAATTTGGATTTAATTTTATTCAAGGTTACGGATTAACAGAAACAGCACCCATTCTTGCACTAAATCAGCTTGATAATTTTAAGGACAATGCGGCTGGAATTCCGCTTCCTGGTGTTGAAATCATAATTAATAATCCGGCAAATGATGGCGTAGGCGAAATTTTTGCCAAAGGTAATAATGTTATGCTCGGCTATTACAAAAATCCAAACCTTACAGAAGAAGTATTTGAGAATGGATGGTTTAAAACGGGTGATCTGGGATTTATTGATTCAGACGGATTTCTTCACATAAGTGGAAGAAAAAAGAATGTAATTATTTCTAAAAGCGGCAAGAATATTTTTCCTGAGGAAATTGAAGATATATTAAACCGTAATCCTTTTATACAGGAATGTCTTGTATATGGTGAAAAGGATGAAAAACATGACGAAATCATAGCCGTTCAATTGGTTACTGATGCAGAGGCATTTATTGAATACTCTGAAAAGAATAATGTTTCGATTACAAGAGATTTGGTTGAGAAGATAATTGGAACGGCAATAAAGGAAGCAAATAAAGAACTGACAAGCTATAAACAGATCAGAAAATTTTATATCAGAGAAAAGGAGTTTGAAAAAACAACTACTCAAAAAATTAAAAGATACCTGGTAAGTAAGGAAGAAGACTAACAACAAATTTTGTTAAGTTCAGAGTGGAATTTGACTTTAATCTCATAATAGAAATTAATCGGTTTTTTATCCCGGATTTTTACGAAAAGTAAAAATCACACTTTCAGATTGAAGACAAAAATTTTTTTCAGATTTAATTGCCGATAACAGAAAATAAAACTTGACAGTAAATTATTTTTTTAAAAAAAAATTTCTTTTTCTTCACATTGAATTAATAAATTTATAGATTGCCACATACTTAATTAAAGATTTTTCTGACACACTAAGCTCAATTATTTAGAATGCATACAACAAGGAATAAACGCAAGGTATCAAAAAAATCAACAGCCGAAAACCCTAACCAGTTAAGCCTTGAATTTCTGAAACCGGAATCAGACATAGAAATACATCTTCCCCGGCAAAAAATTAATCTCAGTTCAGCCGCCATCAATAATTCTAAACGGGCAATGATAACACTCAGCATCGGATAAACAAACCTCAATTATCAAATCTTTACAGGATCAATCTTGTTTGAAATTACATTCGGATATTTAGCAGCTTTTTGTACAACTGCCTCATTTCTTCCACAGGCCATTAAGGTTTTTAAAACCGGACATACAAAAGATATTTCACTTGGAATGTTTTTATTAATGACTGCCGGTGTAAGTTTCTGGCTGGTTTACGGGTTACTAATTGAATCTCCGCCAATAATATTGGCAAACACGGTTACAGTTGTGCTTTCATTTTATATTTTATTTATGAAAATAAAATTGGATGGATTTGTAATCAGGAAATTGAACTAAAAATCGTGCTCTTATAACGGAAATTCAATACTTAATTGTACTTACCGGAAATTGAAAATACCCAGACAGAACCAACTCACTTAAAGCTGCTATATGCTATATTTTCCCCTTTTCGATGATATTTCTTATTGAACTCTCTATCCATTCTTCAAGTGACAAACTGAATGAATTACCGCCTACTACAAAAGCCTGATTTTTTGCAGGTAGAAAAATTGTTTCGCCGGGTGAATCACCAGATTCGGTTTTTGTTTTAAGCCATTCACCTAACCTGTGGAGCCAAATATCCCGATCCTTATCCCTCACTTCGTTTTCGTGTATGTAGAGTTCATTATCCTTAAATACACATCGGACTTCATTAAATTTGAATTTTTCACCTTCAATAGCAAGTTGATTGAATAGTGAATTTGACAGATAATTAATTCTGTAATCTTTTATTGTTTCAAGAACATCTCGCCAGACTTTTGCAATCGGATCTTTATCCGGCCTCTCATTGGATGGAATTATACAAACACTATATTGATTGAATAAATGTTCAATAAACTGTGATATTTCCATTAGTTTTTGACTGTGTTCAAGTGTGTCCCATCTTTTTCTTGCATTACTAAGTTTTTTATTCTCGGTTGTACTTGCGTTGTTATAACCTTCTTTTACATTGTGAAGATTCGCCCATCTTTCAAGGGGACTATCCTGGTAAATCCAGCAATTATCGGATATCTTATACTGTAGTTCTAAACTCAATCCTTCCTTAAAGAAATAATAAAAATTAGAATCGGCCTGGCTATTTAATTTGTACTGTGCAAAAACAGATTTAATAAGTTTAGTTGCTTTAGCTTCATCATCAATTATTCCTAACGACCCTATAGCTTTATGAACTATGTCTTCTCTTGTATTTCTTATGTATGATGAGTTAGTTGTGTCTAACCAGTTAAGAAAACTCAGCGGGCTATCGGATTTAAATATTTCACCTAACTGATTGGCGCAGGAAAGAAGCAAAAAAGTTCTGAGATAAGAAACTTCGTTATCATCAGTCTTTATACTTATCCTTGTTCTGATATCCTCATCATCAAGTGAGGTTGCAAGCCCTGCTCTTTTTAATACACTCTGAAGTCTGGATTGTAATGACTTATCAAGTTTTTCCATTTCAGGTATAAAAAAGGTTGATGACCCGGAATATTCAGCGCTGAGTTCAGTTTTACTCTGAACTTTTGTTTCAAAGTTGTCATCCATTGCTGATTTCTCTGGTTTTTTATCTTCGTTTTTACGTGAAGAATTAACGTTTTTTTTTGTGAATGATAAAGCCATATAAAGTTGCTTCCCTCAATAAATAAAATATTCAACGGCAATAATCAAATATTATTCCATCCTGTTTTGAGATAATCTATAGTTTTTATATCAGAAATCAATAAAAAAAATAAATTTTGCAGTATCATCGAAGTAATTTTTACCGGAGAATGGTAAGTAACGAATCTCTGAAATTGTGAGACGAATTCAAGGTATTTATCAAAATTACAATCGAATTCATTATTCTACCGGCTAATTTAATATTGATAAATGTTATATTGCTCAACAATTTTTTGAAAGTGTATGAATCGATTTGCTCCGTTATTTGTAATAGTTGCTGCAAGTTTGTGGGGAGTGGATGGAATTGTGCTGCGTCCTTCACTTTACAGTCTTCCCGTTCCTCTGGTCGTTTTCATTGAAAGTGCTTTGGTAGCAATTCTGCTGACACCGTATTTTATAAGAAAAGCACCCGCTTTAAAGAATTTGCAAACGAAAGATTGGCTTGCTTTCTTCCTTGTAGCATTACTCGGAGGTGCAATTGGAACAATGGCAATCACAAAAGCACTATTTTATGTTGATTTTGTAAATCTTTCTGTTGTAATCCTTCTTCAAAAATTACAACCGGTATTTGCAATAACACTTGCAGCATTATTTTTAAAAGAGAAATTATCAGTTCGGTTTTTTCTTTGGGCTGCTATCGCAATAATTGGCGCATACTTTATGACGTTTGGTACAAATCTCCCGAACTTAAATGCGGATGATAAAACAGTGCTGGCTGCTATATTTGCACTCATTGCTGCTTTTAGTTTCAGTTCATCAACAGTATTAAGTAAACGTGCGTTGAGAAATGTTTCGTTTGAGATGGGCACTTACTTACGGTTTTTGTTTTCGTCTTTAATTATGCTTGTTCTCGTTATTTCGTTGGGTGATATTAATTCTTTTTCAGAAATTACAGACAAACAAATTGTAATATTCCTGATTATTGCTTTCACAACAGGCGGCGCAGCTATATTTCTTTATTATTATGGATTAAAAAGAATTACTGCATCAGTAGCTGCAATTTGTGAACTGGCTTTTCCGTTAACTGCAGTAATACTGGAATATTTTATAAGAGGAAATATACTCGGACCTGTTCAATGGATCGGTGCAATAGTTTTACTTTTCAGTATAATCAAAGTAACACAAATCAGATCTTAGCCCCGCAGAATTTGCAGTGAATTGCATCCCGGTCATGACCTTCTTTTAAACAAACAGGACAAACCTGTGTTGTGACTGATTTCCGGCTTGCTTCTGCAATTTCAACTGTTACAATCCCCGTTGGCACCGCTATAATTGAATAGCCAATTATCATAACTATTGAAGCAAGCATCTGCCCTATCGGTGTTTGTGGCGAAATATCGCCGTAACCTACTGTAGTCATAGTTACGATTGCCCAATACATACTTGTAGGAATGCTGGTAAATCCGTTTTCAGGACCTTCAACAACATACATAACAGCACCAATTACAACGATCATTGTCAGAACAGTGAATAGAAAAACAGCTATTTTACTCCAACTGGCTTTTAATGCCCTTGTTAGTAGTTCTGCCTGAGCAAGAAGCGGACGGATTTTAAAAATTCTGAATACTCGTAGTAATCTTAATACTCTTATCACAAGAAGATACTGACTGCCTGCAATAATCAGACTTAAGTAAGTAGGAATAATTGCCAGGAAATCTATAACTCCATAAAAACTAAACACATAACGAAGAGGTTTTTTTACAGATAATAAACGCAGTAAATACTCAACAGAAAAAAGAATTGTAAATATCCATTCGATCAAATGAAAAATTGATGAATATTTAAGTCCAAGTTCCCTGATACTTTCTAAGAACACAATCAGAATACTGAATAAAATACACCAGATTAGTATAACATCGAATAATTTACCTGCACGGGTATCGGCCTCAAAAATAATTTCGTACAGGCGAATTCTCCATGCTGCTTTATCCTCCGGCGGGCGAAAGGTTTTTTCTGGCATGTAATAAGCAATAAAATGAATTAATATTTTAACTGTCTATACAAATCAATCGAAGAAAATATTTAAATCCAAGTAAGGAAATATAATTTTTGAACTCAGATGACAAATTTCAGGAGAAGGAAAAATAAACTGTCTCAATCTACCACCAAAATTAAACAGAAGAGGCTGCTTAATCACATTTGATTAAACAGCCTCCTTCTATTGATGATTTATTTTTTGATTTCCGAAAGAATCTCTTTCACTCCTTCAACACTGCCGGAAAGTGCAGTACGAACCGAATTCAGGCTTTCATCACCAACCTCTTTCGCGGAATCCAGGGCAGCAACAACAGCATCCTTGGTTGCTGAAATAGAATCGCCACCAACTTGCTTAACGCCGTCAACTGCACCTTTTACAGCTTCAACAGCAACATCTGCAACATCTAAGCCGAGGGATTTAGCACTCAATATAGCCTGCGCAACAGTGCCTTTAACTGCTTCATCCTGTTTGATACCCGCTTCAACCGAACCCTGGATAGCTCCGTTGACAACTCCTTTAACAGATTTAACCACTGTGACACCAAGTTCTGAAACACCGGAAATTGCACCACTTACAATTGATGCAGGTACGCTGATTCCTGTTGATACTAATTCTCCCACACCTTTTACAGAGGTTACGGTAAAATCTTTAATCATTTTTATGGCAGCACTTCCAATATCTGCAGATCCTTTTAGTGTGCCGACAACTCCGCCCTTTACACCGTTAACAAGTTTTGCACTAAGATTGATAGCCATAGTATTCTCCTTTTTTTATTTTTTATACAGTTAATTATTGTATCTGATATCATTTTCAGACAGCAATTTTTTGAAGAAGTTAAAAAAATTACTTTTAAATGGAAATGTATTTTGAAGGATTATCCTATGAAGAATAATTATTGTTTGAATTAATCGAAATCAAACAATTATATCTCTCCAACATAGAATCTATAAATTCTTTTCTTGCAAGTGAAATTATAATAATTGAAAATTGAATTTAGTTTTTGTAAATCAGTTCATAGTTACCAATGAGAGTGAGATGAGTGTAAGTCTAAGTGAACCGCAATTCTGCATTAAAAAAACTAAAGTTCAGCGTGAATGTTTTGTAATCATTTTTGTAATTCACGGTAAAATTTTAGTCCCTGAGTAACCGGGAACAATTTTTTTTCTATGACTAGATCAATTGAGTTACTGCAGGATAAAATACAGAATAAATTTTTTTTTATTATTCAAAAATAACATAGGTCACTACCTGAGAAGTAACATCTTTTTTGTTTTCTTAAAATCTCCGCTCCGCAAAGTATAAAAGTATAAACCACTCGGGAGTTTTTCACCCGAAAAAGTTATTGAAAAATTACCTGCACTTCGATATTCATTGACCAGTTTCGAAACCTCCTGTCCGATGGTATTGTAAATCGTTAACGTAACAAAACCATCAGAAGGAATCTGAAATTCAATTGTTGTTGATGGATTGAATGGATTCGGATAATTCTGTGAAAGTGAATATTCCGCTACTCCATGTACTTCAACCTGAACTTCATTGGAATATTCAAATGTGCCATCAAAATCAAATTGCTTTAACCTGTAATTATAAATCCCTGCAGAAACCCCTTCATCGACAAAAGAATAATACTTTGTTTCTGTTGTAGTTCCATTTCCTTCAACAAATCCTATCTTCTCCCAACTTAAAGGGTTGCCTACTGCATACTGCCCACTGCCTACTTTTTTTTCAATCTCAAAACCGCTGTTATTAATCTCCGATGCAGTAACCCATGAGAGACTGATTGAATTATTAACAACTGAAGCACTAAAGCTAACGAGTTCAACGGGTATGGTCTCAACAACAAAATCACAGGAATTGATATATTGCCCGCTCACACCGGCAACAATCGTTCTCACTAAATCACCCGTAGTTCCGTTTATTTCATGCACTCCTGCCGCATTTGTTACTATAATATTACCGCTTCCGAGATAGTGAACGCCCCTCAATCCAATTACAGAATTAAAATCATTTATCAGGTTTCCGCCAGGATCATAAATTTTCAAGCCTCCCTGGTAACTTCCAAAGGTTGCAATGCCGATATTATCGTTAGGGAATTTTACCATCTGCTGCGGAAAATTCATTTGATTTCCAAAGTCATCCAGGTAATTCCCGCCATGATCATATCTATGTGCAGCGCCGCTAGTTGAACCTGTTACAAGAACATCATTGTCGCGGAATAGTATATCAAAAGGACCTAATAATCCACCTGAATTATCAGGGAAAAACTGAGCTATGTAATTTCCCATAGCATCAAACTCTACCACACGGTTAAAGTTGCCGCCTTGTGCGTTGCAAACAAAAAGATGATTATTAATCGGATTATAATCATGCCCTCTTACATTTTGAAGAATACCAGTATGTGGTCCAATTGATGGGGCAAAAATGCCAATCAGTGAACCGGTAGTATCGTAATCAACTATAACATTTCCTGTTTGATCTGAGATTGAAATAGTAGTATGGGGACTTTGACGTGCCTGCTTGAGTACTGATAAGTTGCTTTGCGGCGGGATAAAATCAGGCATCACAAGATCACCGGTTGCAAAATCCAGAAGCATTACACTGTTATTGCTTGATTCAGAAACAAGCAGATAATTTGCATTGATGTTTTCCAGGGTATTGTTTGTTTGAGAGAAACCTAAGTCAGGATTTATTATCTGCCCGCTGCCTGAATTTATCCTTGCATTTTCAATATTGAATGTTGAAGCAACTTCTTCATAAAACATTACATCGCTGTTATTGTATGGATTAAGCAGGTCTCTTACAACTGCATACACAGGTTTGTTGTTTTCCACACCTTTCGATTCTATAAAAATACCTTCCTCAAGGTAAATACTTACCGGTATTGCCAGATTCAGAGAAGCATCACGTGCTGCAAGAATATTTTTGTAATCCAACTCTGCGTTCAACATCAAATCTTCAAAACTGATTTGCGGACGCTGCTGGGATATAGCGGTTAACGGGTATATAAGCACTGCAAGAACAGAAAATAATAATAATCTTGTTTTCATAATAACTGCCTCATTTTAAAGTTAATATCTGGTAATTCATATTTGAGACTTTTCTACTATCTGAGCAACAGCATTTTTTTCGTAATACTAAATTCTCCATTACGGAGTGTATAAAAGTATAAACCACTTGATAAACCTTTATCAGAAAAAGTTATTGAGTATTTACCGGCTGACTGATTTTCATTTACAAGGGTTGATACCGCCTGACCAATAGAATTATAAATTGTTAATGATACAAAACCATCAGTGGGGATTGAATATTCTATCTGAGTTGATGGATTGAATGGATTTGGATAATTCTGTGAAAGTGAAAATGTTTCAGGAATTTTAATTTCAACTTCTATTACATTTGAATATTCATATGTGCCATCCAAATCTATCTGCTTTAACCTGTAATTATAAATCCCTGCAGAAACCTCTTCATCAATAAAATAATAATGCTTTGTTTCTGTTGTAGTTCCATTCCCTTCAACAAATCCAATCTTCTCCCAATTTTGTAATTTTGAAATCTTGTAATCTTGTAATCTTTCAATCTCAAATCCGGTGTTATTCAATTCTGAAGAAGTTACCCAGTTTAAAGTTACATTACTAACATTTACATCGGCACTGAAGGAAGCAAGTTCAACAGGAGTAACCTGGTTATCTACAAGATTAAGATCTGTGGCTACATATTTTAGTTTACCGGAATTTCCATATCCAACACTATAAGCAAAATTGTTATTTGCAGTAGGTGAAAAAGCTAATGCGCGGATACTATTCTGATTTGAAGCTGTACTTGTAGTATCTATGTACTCACGAACAAGTTCCCCGGTTTCGACTTTATAGAATCGGATATGATCCTGGTTGGAAATGTATGATACCCTTACTCCAAGGTAAATTCCATTTGGTGTAAAATCTGTATAGCCATTGCTTCCATACGGATCGCCTGCCTCAAATGTATGTACTACAGACCAGTCGGAAGTTTTCCAGATTTTAATATTTAAATTGTACCCATCTCCGGTACTTGCAAGATATTGTCCATCAGGAGATATTGAAAGTTGAATTGCTCTTCCGCCGTTAAGATAAGTACCATGCTGTAAATATTGTATGAACGTTCCATCAAGATAATTCCAAACTCTTATAGACCCGTCCGCACCGCCTGAAATCAGGTATTGACCATCGGGAGTGAAGAGGAGTGATGATGTATTACCTGAATGACCTGGTAAAGTTCTGAGCAGGTTGTATTGTGAATCATAAATATTTATATGACCTGAATTATTATAACCAGTTCCTGCGGCAATAATGCTCTGATCAGGAGAGAATGCTATTGAATAAATTATTCCATCCGGATTTGTGTCACCATAAAGTTGTGAACCTGTTATACCGTGCTCATACTGCCCGGCCCTGTCTCTGACACAACCTGTAAAAGCATTGCAGTAAACTCCTCCGTGCGCTGAAACAACCCTCTGACCATCGGATGAGATATCAATATCATTTGTATATCCGATAAGCCATCCTTCAACCGTCAGTAGGAGAGCACTATCAGCAACGTCCCAAACCTTAATATTACCGCACCTGTATAATTGACAAACATTACTGGCACCCCCCGTAACTAAAAGTTCACCATCGGGTGTGAACTTCATTGTCTTCACATCTACTTCCTTTTCCCATATCAGGTCAAGTCCTGCCGGCTGCGCGTGGTTAATATTGTTAACCAGGATAACAAATAATCCAGTAATGAAATATGAAGCTATTGTTTTCATTTCGACTCCTTGAAATTTGTAAACAATATACATAACGGGGTTGAACAAATCATCACAAAATGTTCACAAATATCTAAACTTTATTTTTTGGGAATAAAATCAATAAAAAATATTTTCTAATCAATTTGCTGGTATTTGGAGGTGTGTATCTAATAAAATAGAATTCAGTTAAGAATTGCTAACGGATTGAGATTAGTGTCGGAATAAAAAGCCGCTCTTATTTGACAGATATCAGAGCGGCTTATAAATTTTAAGGGGGTTAACCTTCGTCTTCCTGCATACTCCAGGGTGGTGTAACCCCGTTCATTCTAGAATACGCTATTGCCTGTCCAAGATGTTCATGACAATGGTTAAGTAACGTAATCATAAAATTTCTGGCTGAAAATTTCATTCCGAATGCTTCGATTTCTTTATTTAAATCGTCTTCGGTCAAATTACCAGCGGATTCTTTTACTACATCAAAGGATTTGCCAAGCTTTTCAATAATTGCTTTTTTGCTATTCGCACTTTTATCCTGGCTCATACCGGATTTATCACCGGTAATCAAACTTAAAAAATAAAAATTAGCTTCAGCTGTGTGTGAATAAACCTCACCAACCGATCTAACTCCTTCTGCGGGAGCCCAGCTATAGTGATCTTCCGGCATTGCTTCTGCAAGCTGCATTAGTCTGCCTTTAATAAAATCCACCTGACCCTGAAACTCTTTAATAAATACAGGTGTGTCTGCAGGTTGATAAGCCAGCAGATTGAAAGAAAACAAAGCAAAGATTAAAATGAATATTAACCTTTTCATAAAGCCTCCTAGAATATTTTATGTTTTTGAAGTGAATTTTACAAATACCGGTGGGAATATATCCAATTTAATTGTTATAGGGCAAGTCTTGTTAATGGGAAAGTTATTTGGGTGAGCTAACAAACACAATTTCAGGATATGAATTAACTTCATCCTTCTTTGAAAAAAGAAAAACATAAAGAGAGTATATTGATACCATACCAACAGCAAACAATGAAGAGTATAATTCTTTATTTGTATCAAATACTTCCATCCCGATAAATATTCCTGCAAGTAACAGTAAAAGCGGGATACCATAAAGTTTAAATGAAGCCGAAAGTATTTTACTGCCTTTAATAACAACACGGACTTTATCTCCCGGATGAACACCATATGGATCGCGGACTGTTAAACTACGTCCATCTGAGTTACCGGGTTTGCAATAAATTTTTGCTGTGCATTCGTGGCAGCTTTCAGAATCGTGAATGCTTATAACAGCAATACCATCTTTAGCTTCTTTAACTATTCCTTCTTCGAAAAGTTCTTCTTTGTACATTTATAATCTTATCTTCATATAAGGACAAGGCAAGCCTTGTCCCTACAAATTAGTTAACATTAATTTCTATGTTTTCTTGCCTCAATAATTCCGCTGCTTTTTCAGGATGCACTAATCTGATTGCACCGGTTTTACATTTTTCAATAGGTATTTTACTGATGTCCAGATTTTCATAATTAATCTCCGGCAGAAAATCTCTCATTTCTATTGAGCCATCTGATTTACGGGCACATATTCCGCAACCGAAACAAGCCACATTACATACTTCTTTTGAACGTTTTGGATCATCGTGGTTTTTGCAGAATACAAATAACTCTCTGTCATCAGGGTGAATTTCAATTATTCCGCGCGGACAAGCTTCAACGCATTGACCACATCCGGTGCAAAGTTCTTCAACTACGGTCGGTAAACCATTTTCATTCATAAATATTGCACCGAACTGACAGGCATCGACACATTCTCCACCACCCAGACATCCGTATAAACACATCTTTTGTCCGCCTGCAACAATAGTCTGGACAGAGCAGCTTGAAGGACCATCATACTTTGCTCCTTCTTTCATCACAGCTTCTGCATTACCACCGTTACATAAAACTCTTGCAACGAGTTTAACACTATCACTGCTTTCGATGCCCATAATGCGGGCAATTTCATCAACAACATCCTGTCCGCCAACAGGACAGCCGTTAATTTTCACTTTTCCGTCTACAACATTTGTTGCAAAGTCGTAGCAGCCTGCTAATCCACAAGCACCGCAGTTTGCATTAGGTAGTACGTCATTTATTTCAGCAATTTTAGGATCTTCTACAACACGCAGCTTTTTATCTGCAACTGCAAGTGCACCTGCAAATATGAATCCTAATCCACCCATAGTGGCAATTGCTATAATTATTGTTATATCCATAATACTTTCCTTTTCTTTCCAAAGTAATGCTGAATTTATCTGCCTGTGGTAGGCAGGTTTCAACATCTGCTTAAAATTAAATTAGATCCCTAAATAAACCTGTCTACTGTCAGATTCGGAATAACTAATTGTTAAATCATTCCAGCGAAACCCATAAATGCAAGAGCTAATATTCCGGCAACTATCATTGTTATTGGTGCGCCCTGAAATGGTTTTGGCACATCTGCTAAATCCAGTTCTTCTCTAATTCCCGCCATTATGGTTAATGCTAATGTGAAACCTGCACCTGCGCCAAGTCCGAACACAACGTTTTCAATGAAGCTGTATTCTCTCATCGATCCAAACAAAGCTAAACCAAGTATCGCACAATTTGTTGTGATCAACGGAAGAAAAATTCCGAGTGCGCGGTATAAAGGCTGACTAACTTTCTTTATAAACATTTCAACAAACTGAACAAGCGATGCAATTACCAGGATGAATGATGGTATCTGCAGAAAAGTTAATTCATAAGGAATCAGTATAAGATAATAAAGAAGCCAGCTTACAATTGCAGTTATAACCATTACAAATGTTGTTGCCATTCCCATTGATATTGCAGAACTGAGTTTGTTTGAAACTCCGACAAAAGGACAAATACCAAGGAAGTATGCAAGAACAAAATTGTTAACTATTGCTGCCGATATAAAAATTATAAACAGTTCCATCATTTCACCTCAAGCTCTTCAATTAATTCTTCTCTGCCGACACGTTTGTAATGAGCTATGATTGATTCGTGTTCCATTCTCTTCTTTCTGTCTGTGTAGATGTTAACAAGTCCAAGTAAAAGTCCGAGTGTTAGAAATGCACCTGCGGGTAATATCATTATTAGCCAGGGCTCAAACTGGTTTGGCAAAACCTGCATTCCGAAAAATTCACGTGAGCCAAGAATTTCTCTTATCCCGCCAAGTATAACGAGTGCGATAGTAAACCCGACACCCATACCAAGTGCATCCAGCATTGCTCTGCCGGGCTTATTCTTTGATGCAAAAGCTTCCTGTCTGCCAAGTATCATGCAGTTAACAACTATCAGCGGAATGAAAGGACCGAGTGCCTTACTTAAATCAGGAAACTTAGCTTTCATTACAAGATCAACTATTGTTACAAATGTTGCAATGATAACAATGAAAGATGCAATTCTAACCTGCGGAGGAATTGTTTTTCTAATTGTTGATATTAAAAGACTTGCCATAAACAAAACGAATGTAGCTGCCATTCCCATTGCAAATCCGTTTATTGCAGAAACTGTAACTGCAAGTACGGGACACAATCCAAGCAATTGTTTTAGAACAGGATTATTATCCCAAACGCCTTTAATAAATTCCTGTTGAAGTGTAACTTGTTTTTTCATTGCAGACCTCCGTCAGCACGAAGTTTTTTCAATTTCATTAATCCATCATTAATTATTGACACAACAGCTTTTGATGAAATAGTTGCACCGGTAATAGTTTGGATTTCATTCGGCTTAGATGGTTCAACACCCTTTACCCATGCAACATTTGGACTTGTTTCAAGCTGTTTGAACTGTGTGGTAAAAGGATCTTCAACTATTTTAGTTCCTAGACCGGGAGTTTCAATCTGATCCAGAATTTCAACCGCAGTAATTTTTTCAAGATCTTCCGATAATCCGGCAATCAATCTTATCTTAGCTGAAAAACCGTTACCTTCATAAACAAGTGCAAAACCTAATTCATCATTTTGTTCATTTTTTACTTTATATAATTCAAATCCTGAATTCTGAACAGGTTCATAATTTTTCCCTTCAGGCTGAACTCGGAATATTGCTGCCTCCGTTGCAGCCTTCTGATTTGCTGCGATGAGAGGATTTGCCCACTCACTTACCATTGCAAGGAGTCCGCCTGC
>JAWOIK010000175.1:0-14613 GCA_046484705.1 Ignavibacteriaceae bacterium
GTGCTTGGATTAAATGGGTTTGGATAATTCCCAAGTAACGAGTATTCCTTCGGTAAGTTAGTTTCATTTTCCTTTGATTCAGCAGTACTTCCTTTAAACAAACCGTTTGACGGAGTTCCGTTTAGCACTGATTCTGCTAAATCTAATCTCATTAAGAAATCTTCATCAGTTATATTAAGCGACTGAAGTTCAGAGAAAAACTGTGATGCCAAAGTTATATTATTTTCAACGTGTAAAGCCGCAAAGAATTTTTCAAATAGAGCATTTGTTGCATCATAGCTTTCAGGATATTGATTTATAATAATATTGTACAACTGCATAGCTTCTTCATACCTGTCATCATCAAGATACATTCCTGCAATTAAATTAAGAGCAGCAGGTTTATATGAAGCATTACTGCTTAATAAAGTTTCAAGATATTGCTGAATTTCATTTAACGAGAATTTCTTTTTTATTCCAGCAAGTCTTCCCAGGGCAAATTTAGGATGCGAAGTTTTTCTTATCATATTTTTATAATGAGCAACTGCCGAAGTAATATTCCCATTTGACTCTAAATCAATTCCAGTGAAAATATCTTCAAAGTTAACCGGGTCACCCTCAATAGGTATAACGTACTTAGTATTATCTTCTTCAGTGGGGCGAAGCGGTATACCATCCCACGGGTCTGATAAAAGAGGGTTGGAAACGTCAATATATCCATTTGAGTAGACGTATAATTGTGCGCCGTCAGTATCCCACCAATTTTGCCGAGCAATAACAGTTGCAGACTCATAAACTCTTGCATCATGTGATATACTTCCAATTATACTGTTTTTACTTCCCATATAAGGTGATTTTACGTGCCCAGCTATTAAATAACTTCCCCATGCAACTCCTAATCCATAAACATTATTGGCTAAACGGTTGTTTATTGAAGGCGTGGAAAAATCTGAATTAGTTAAACTGCCACTACCACCTCCGCCATAATAAATACCATACATAAATCCTTGAATATCATTTTCTGTTATAAGAGGACTAGTAAAATTTAAAAGGTATATCCCCTGGTAGTTATAAAGATTCCTGTTTATTTTTTTAATACTGTTTCCTTTTATTAAAGGAGATTTTCCATTTGCTTCACCATAGATGCCGTTGCCATAAGGCTCAATGAATTCATTATCTATAATCTGCGGCTCTGAATTATATATATAAATGCCTTGTGTGCAATGATCTAACAAAGAATTTGTAATTGTGATATCCGATCCGCTCAAACAACTAACTTCCGTTGCATTTAATATTTTCACATTATCAAGAATAGAATTTGTTGTGTAAAGACTAATAAATGATATTGGACCCCAGGTATCAGAAATATCGTCTTTATTAAAAGTAATTTTTTGTTCAGGTGTTCCAACAGCATTCAAAGTACCATAAACATAGAAGGATGCATCATTTTTAAAGAACAAGTTTGTTCCGGGTAATAAGGTGAGATTGCCGGTGGTTGAAATCCCTAAAAAATCATCTACAACTATATTGCCGGACAATGTTTTATCTGAAGTTATAAAACCAGAACGGTGTTTAAATATTGAAGGAACTAAAGCTGGATCGCCGAAGTAAGTTAGTGAATTATTATAATACTCAAATACCGGGAAATTAGTAAACAACTCATCTTTTAATATCTTAAAAATTTCTCCATATGTAAGTGTCTCATCCTGGTGTATTAAATCATTGAACTTGTATAACAGGTGACCATTGGCGTGCTGCTCACTTCCATTGGTTGGTGCAATTGAACCTATAATACCGCCGTTATTATGAACCATAAGTTTCCGCATTGCAGATTCATAACCATCAGGATTATTGACCTCGCCCTGGCTGCAGTTTGGCGCAAACAGAAACGGCATCCCGGTATTTTTATTTGTGAGACCAGAAAAATCTCTTACTGAATTATACCATCTGCCAAGATCATCAACCCAACCGCCGGTAGCAAGTAAAGAAATGACGGCAGCGCCCTGGTTTAATGTGTCTTCAAAAAGCTGTTCTCTAGCTTCGCAGCGTTCAAACGGATTACAACCATCATAACTATGTTCTGATGTGTTTAATTCAATAGCCGTAATAGAAGCAGGTATATTTTCATTTTTAACCTTTTCATTTATATAAGTTACAAGTCCGCCGGTACAGCCATTTGCAGGAAAGGTTATATCCAGGTTCAAAAGAATTTCCCGATTCTTTGATTCCGTATAAATATCTAATGATTGATAGTATTCACTTAGCTTACTAACATAATTATTTGCCTCTGTAACTGATGTTACAGGTGCTCTTCCTATGTAAACAGGACCGTGACTTGTTAAACCGGAAACATAAGGATCATCTGTTGCAACGTTTGATATTCCTCCCGGTGCCCATGGGTTATTACTTGCTACTGAAAAGAATGGAATATATGTCCCGTTTATATAATCAACTTCCGGGTTGACTATGCCGTGATCTAAGTATTGATACAAAACAGAATCAGGATAAGGAGGTCCCTGTATATTTTTTGCGTTCCCCATTAACAGAACATACTTTAACGGATTATTATTGTAATAGTTCTGAATTGTATTTTTAATTTGTTGTGCTGTTGTTTGAATAGATACTGTAACAATTAATGGATTAAATCCCCTTGATGTTTGCAAATTCATTAATTCTGTATCCCAGGTTGCATTATATAAAAACACATCCGGTGTTATAATTAAGTAATCGTAGTTTTGTGCTTTTACTAAACCTGAAACTATAAAAAAAGAAATCAATATTGTGTATAAAGTTTTCATTTCTTTACTCCTTATCTTCTATAGTTTTTTGTTGAGAATATAGCAGCACCTCTGGTTCAAACTCAAAGAAAGAGTGTTCTCTATTTAAGTAACGGCTTATTGGATTTATTTTTACCGGGGCTACTGGGTTTTGAGCAGATCGAGAATACCATATTTGGTTATTCTCATTTATCCAAAAAGTATACAGGGAATAGGAATAAGCAGATAAACAGAAATTTGTTACTGATGAGCCTGATTCAGCTATATAAGTTTCTTCTGACCAATTATTATCCGAATATTGAAAATGAACAAGGCCAGTGTTCGGTAAAGTAGAAATAACATTAAATTTTTGCCCGATACTTATTGCGGCAGGCATGTCATCGTCCGCACCACAATATTTACTAATTTCTATTTCACTCTCCCAAATAGAACTATTAATAGGTCTTCGCTTATCATATATAAATAACCAAGATAACCCGCATGTCCAGGGATAAGGAAAGACATAAACAAATGATATAACATGTAAATATCCATTATGAACAATAATTTTCTCTGCACTGTTAGCCCACAATTCTACCTCACAAGGATACGGAAGAGTTGGTTCCGAGATTGAAACTAACAGCGAAGTTTCCCATTCATTTCTAGAAAAATTAAAATCACGTGTTCTTGCTCTATTCGGGTAAAATAAGCTTAAATAGTAATTGTGGCCTAATTCATAGCCGCTGTAAATATTGTAGTTTACATGTATCCTGTTCTCTGATAATGCAATGGTAGGTCTTCCGCCTGTATATCCTTCATCTGTGATGTGTTTATTTGCTTCCCAATCTGGGTTTTCTCTTCTATATCTTTCATAATAAGTTTCAAAGAAGTCGTCACTATCTCTTTTTACAGCCCAGACAACATGAAGTCCAAGTTCATCATAAATAGCATCTATGCCGTTACAGATGCTGTTAAGCATTTCTTTCTGAGTTAAAAAACTCCATATGTCGCCGCCATTAACGCTTTTTACAACCTTTATATAAATACCTTTTTGATAAGCAATATAAAGCTCATCCTGGTATGCAGTGATTGCAACTGTATAATTGCTATACTCACAGCCATTATCAATAACCACGTCCATTTCTAGTCCACCTTCAATATCGAGACGGTAGTAGGTTATCGTACCGCTGCTGTTTATTACAAGATGATTACCGTTTGCATCAGAATAGGATACAATCTTATCCAATGCATTAACAGTAATCTCCTCTATTATAACAGGCGGAGTCCACACTGCCTGTCCATAGAGAAAAACCGGAACTAAAAAGAAAACTATATAGAAAGTTTTCATAACGCTTTCTCCTTATTTTATTAGTACTGTTTTTATTGATTTATTGAACTCACCGGAAATCATATTTATGAAATAGGTCCCCGATGAAACTCTGTTGCCGTAGTTATTTGTTCCATCCCAGGTTATTTGATACTCTCCGCTTTTTAAATTCTTGTTCAATAAAGTCTTTACCTCCTTCCCAAGTAAGTCATAAACTTTTATTATAATAGTTCTTTCTTCGGGTATATTAAATTTTATTGAAGTGGATGGATTAAAAGGGTTAGGAAACGATTCGCTTAAATAATAATTATTTGGTTGTGAATCATTATTGAAAATATCCAGTGTGCTTGTCTTTTTATATATCCTGCTGAAACCCTTCCGCGAATTATTTTCAATCAAGTCCATACTAATTACAATTTCAGGATATTTATCTCCATCAAAATCTGAAGCAGTAGCAGATAAATAACGACTGTTTTGATTAAACAATTCACTTCTTTTTATATAGTATAATTCGTATCCGTCTTTGTTATTTTTAAAGATCAATAAATGCTGATCTATACAGAGAAGTACTTCATCTGTTCCATCATTATCAATATCTACCGAAACCATATTTGAAGAAAACCAAGTGGAACCTCCTATTATTGCTATTGAATATACAATACTGTACTTATCATCTGTATCGGATTCATATATGTATAAAATCTGACTGCCTACTCCATTAATATATCCATCCCCTCCTATCCATAACTCAGGCTTACCATTACCATCAAGATCATTCGTAAAGAGTTGAAGAAATACATTGCTGATTGGCAGTGAATCTATTCTTATAACATTATAATTGTTCTCCTTAATATGTTCGTAGACAAAAACTTCTCCGTGAATACTGCTTGCAGCAAAATTCTGATTTCCATCTGAATCAAAATCACCAAATACAAATCCTCTTGTCCCCCAGGGCGGTTGATGCTGCCAAACTAAACTAAATTGATTATTTATTCTATCGTACTTAGTAATCTGAAAGCTGCTGCTTAATACTAACGAATCTCCTTCACCATTAAGGAAATAAATCATTTCTGGATATCCATCTCCGCTCATATCATAAAGTTTCATATCTACCGGCTGACCTGTTCCTGTAGAAGGTTGATAAACACATTTTAGTTGGGTTGGATATCTGGTAAGTGAATCTATAGCTAGAATTTTAATATAGTGTCTTAATGGATTATAGGAAATGTAGCTGTTGACAATTTCTAAGTTTCCATCATTTTCTAAATCACCAATATACCAGGGCCAACCCAAGGTATCAGGATATTTATATATGGAGTCATAAGAGCTATTTTTATTGATTTCATAAATTACAGGGGAGTAATCAGAGAAATAGCTTTTGTATGCACCGTAAACATCTTTTCTCCCATCATCGTTTGCATCTGCGATTATTAATGGTAGATGCCACACGTAATAAGGTGGCACTTCACTCCAAAAAGTAAATAAATTGGAATATTGTGTTGTGTCAATTGTTCTTAAATCTATAACCAAATCAAAATTGTAATCAGTGGGGATGCTTTTAATGTTTTCTGTTCTGTAGGTTGTTCTGCCGGTTAGTTTACATTCTAATTTTAATATGCCATCTTCTTCGTATGTTATGTTGTAACGCTGGCTTAGCTTTTCATAGTTAATTTCACTGCTTTGGGGAAAAACCCCTGCGGCAGGAAATAGCATTATTAAAATTATTTTTTTCAAATACCTGTTCATACTTACTTCACCATTATTGTTTTTATTGATTTATTGAAATCACCAGCAACCATATTTATGAAATAAGTCCCCGATGAAACTCTATTACCGTTATTATTCCTTCCATCCCAGGTTATTTCATACTTCCCGCTTCTTATACTTTCATTCAGTAATGTTTTTACTTCTTTGCCGAGTATATCATAAACTTTTATTAATACGAATGACGATTGACCAATGACAAATGATAAAGTTGTTGATGGATTAAAAGGATTTGGATATGCTTCACTCAAATAGTAATTATTTGCATTGGGATTATTATCTAAAACATCAAGTGTACTTGTTTTTTTATATATCCTGCTGAAACCTCGATAAACACCATTTTCTATTAAATCCATACTAATTACAGTTTCAGGATAATTATCCCCATCGAAATCTGCTGTTGTGACAGAGAAATAACGACTGTTTTGATTAGACAGTTCATTTCTTTTGATATAGTAAAGTTCATATCCACTTTTTTTATTTTCAAAAATTAATAGATGCTGATCTATACAAAGCAACACTTCATCTGTTCCATCATTGTCTATATCTGCCGATACCATATTTGAGGCAAAGAAAGATATTACGCCTATTATTGCTATCGAATATACTACACTATATTGATCATCCTCATCGGCTTCATATATATATAATATTGTGCTTCCAACTCCGTTTATATATCCTTCTCCGCCTATCCATAATTCGGGTTTGTCATTAAGGTCAAGGTCATTTGTAAAAAGTTGTAGATATACATTACTTAAAGGAAGTGAATCAATTCTAATAACACTGTAATTATTTTCCTCTATGTGTTCATAGACAAAAACTTCTCCATGAATACTGCTTGCAGCAAAATTCTGACTCCCATCTGAATCAATATCACCAAATGCAAACCCTCTTGTTCCCCACGGCGGTTGATGCTGCCAGACTAAATCAAATTGATTAGTTATTCTGTCATATTTAGTTATCTGAAAGCTGTTGCTTAATACTAATGAATCTCCATCACCATCAAGAAAATAAATCATTTCAGGATAACCATCTCCATCCATATCATATAATGATATATCAACAGGTTGACCAAGACCTGTGGTAGGGTCATATATTGTTTTAAGCTGCGTTGGATATCCTGTTGAAGAATCTATCGCGAGGATTTTTATCAAATGGTTATATCCTCCGGGATAATAGTCAATATAGCCATTTACTAATTCTAAATTTCCATCATTTTCTAAATCTCCGATAAAGCGAGGTAATCCTAAACTATCAGGATATTTATAAATGGAATCATAAGAACCATTCGAATTAATCTCATAAATTACAGGAAAACTATACGGTGAATTCCTATAAAAACCGTAAACATCTTTCCTGTCATCTCCATTAGCATCTGCAATTATCAAAGAACGAACTGTATAATAGGGAGGTACCTCGCTCCAAAAAGTAAATAAATCAGAATACTGTGTTGTATCTATTGTTCTTAAATCAATAACCAAATCAAAATTATAATCAGAGGGAATGTGTTTTATATTTTCTGTCTTAATAATTATTTTGCCGGTTAGCTTACATTCCAATTTTATAATGCCATCTTTTTCTTGTGTGATGTTATAGCGCTGGCTTAACATTTCGTAGTCTATTTCCTGAGGTTGGGTAAGAGCTGAGGGAGATGATAAAATTATTAATGAAATTATTTTACAAATACTATCTTTCATTTTCTTGGAACATAGTTTTGTCAGTGCAATTTCAACTTTTGTGAATAAATAACCATCTGAAATAAATCGAAATATAGATTTATTATCAGGATTCATATTTCATCCTCCGATATTTCTTCAAATTTGTTAAAAAGGTAAGAAATTGTTTTAGAACATCAAAACACAGTTAGCAACTGTTTATGTTTGAATTATTGTTGAATATTAATGGAAAAATATTAATTAACTGTACAAATGAGAATGTAATACGGTTGCTTCCGCCATTAATTATTAATATGCAACATATTGATTTATTTCTGAGGGAATTTGAAGATGCTGTTGGCAGTTTTGGTTAAGATAGACTTGCCGTAATTTGTTATAATAGTCCAATAAATCAATTATGTTCTTCTAAAATTCATTCTTAAATCTTTCATCCCGATCCTTTTTTTGATTTAATAGTTCCTGATACGAATAATATTCACCCAGCCATTTATCAACTTCAAATTTGATCAGATAACAATAAAAATAAAATGAAGCAAGCGGAATAAGTACGAGCCCTTCATAAACAAATTCGCCGTGGAATAAAACGTGAGCAAGTAATAGGGGAATGATTATCATTGCAAAGAAAGTGATTATCCATCCGAACTTCTTTTCGTTTATCAGAATATAAAAAATATACGGGGTGAAAAGTATTGCTGCGGCAGCTATAACACCCAGTGCAACCTTAATAATAAACTGCGGATCTGATGAAATATAAGATAGTAGAAACAACAAGGGATATTGTAATAAAAAGAGGAGTAAGAATGCCGAGTGAGAAACGTGTCTTTGGTAAAATAAAATATTTCTGAATCTTTGTACCGCTTCAACATCTTTAATCAATCGCCGGGGTATTATACTGTTATTTTTCATTCTATTCAGAACTGTCCCATATTATCTATATCATTCAAAGCATCTTTTTCTTTCTTAATTTCCTCTTTCCTTTGATGCCAGTAATATTTGTTTAACCATTTATCCACTTCTGATTTTAACAGAATGCAATAAATACCATAGAACAGAATCGGGAAAAATGCACCCATCATACTAAAGAAAAATTGCTTGAATATCATATAGGCTAAGAAGAAAGGTAATACTACAAACATAAAAAATGACAAAATCCATTTTTTCTTCCTTTCTATAAGAAGTATATAAAGAAAGTATGGAACAAAAATAATCGCAGAAGAGGTAATAGCTGCAAACAGGAAATTTAGATAAGGTTCCAAAACATGGGTTTCAAAGATTGACGGATATATATTAAAGAAACCTAAAATAAAAGTAACAATCAAAACTGGGGTTAAGATTTTAATGTATATCCGAAAAATGATCTGAAACCGCTGGACAGCGTAGATATTTAAAATATGTTTCATGTTTTCAATCATAATGAATAATTATATCGCAAACATAAATCTAAAAAGATAACTAGTATTAAAATAAATTTACTTAAATCCTTATAAAATTTAAATCTACATAGAGATTTTCATAAGATTTTCAAAGATTACTATATAATTAAAAGTTAAGACATTTGAACAAAGAAACATTTTTAGTGAAATTAGAAAGAATTTTTTATATTATTGACGGTTCATCTTAATAAATTAACATATCATTTATTTCAGAGGGAGGATTTATGTTAAAATCAATAATTACTTTATTCTTGTTAGCAGCTATTTGTTTTTCAAATGCTTCGGCACAGAATATTTTCATTAGTTCACAGTATCAAAGTCAGGGGACAAAGTCATCTACTTATCACACTTCCAGTCCTGAAGATATATCTATCAACTTTATTCATACTCCAGGGTGGGGTTTTGATGGTTTTGCATATTATTATATAACCTATGCATCCCGTATTCACGTTTTTGTTAATGATGTCCTTCAATTTAGTTCGGGTGGTAATTTGAGTATTATCTATCATTGGAGCTGTACACTTAATAATGTTCCATCAGCTTCTCAGGTAAAAGTAACAGTAGATTTTGCACTAGCCGTGCCTCAAATGAACCCTTATTCTTATGCTCACATAACTGTAACAAGTCAACATGCTTATAAGGATATAACAGTGGACCTTGATGAAAACTCTACATTTTCTAAATATAGCTTATCACAAAATTATCCAAATCCATTCAATCCTAATACGAGCATAAAGTTTAATTTGCCAGTGGAGTCAGAATTAAAGCTAAGAGTATTTAATTTGCTTGGCGAACAAATTGCTATGCTTGCAGATGGATTTTACTCTGCTGGTGTTCACAGTGTTGATTTCAATGCGTTAAATCTTCCAAGTGGTATCTACTTTTATAGGATTGAAACTAAAGGTATTGATGGCAGCTCATTTTTTGAAACAAAAAGTATGATATTAACCAAGTAAATTTTATTTTTTTATAGAAGCCGGTGTAATTAATACCGTCTCACAAAATTTAGATTAGTAAAATTTCCGGGGAAACCGGTTGTTGGTGAAATGCTGAACAGAAAAATATTAACTAACTGTACAAACGGGAATGTAATACGGTTGCTTCCTCCATTAATTATTAATAAGCAACATATTGATTTATTTCTGAGGGAATTTGAAGATGTTCTGCGTAGAGTTATTTGAATGAAATTTTAACGTATGAGTTAAAGTAGAAAACCATAATGCAGAGCCGCATATTATTGCGGCTCTGGTTAAATAAACACACATCATTTATAAACCTTATTTCATTAACATTAGCTTCGCTGACTTAACAAATGCCTGATTATTCTCAAGAGATTTTATATTAAATCTGTATATATAAACTCCGCTTGAAACAGCATTGCCGTTTTCATTTCTTCCATCCCATAAAATATTCTGATAGCCTGCTGATTGTGATGGAATAGTAAAGCTTTTTACTTTGGCGCCCATTATATCGTAAACTATCAACTCAACAGAGGATTGGTAAGGAAGTGCATAACTAATAGTTGTGCTTGGATTAAATGGGTTTGGATAATTCCCAAGTAACGAGTATTCCTTCGGTAAGTTAGTTTCATTTTCCTTTGATTCAGCAGTGCCTCCTTTAAACAAACCGTTTGACGAGGTTCCGTTTAATACGGATTCAGCCAAATCCAATCTCATTAAGAAATCTTCATCTGTTATGTTCAGTGACTGAAGTTCGGACAAAAACTGTGATGCTAATGTTACATTATTTGCTACGTGCAATGCAGCAAAGAATTTTTCAAACAAGGCATTTGTTGCATCGTAACTTTCAGGGTACTGATTTATAATTATATTATACAACTGCATAGCCTCTTCATACCTGTCATCATCCAGGTACATTCCTGCAACCAGGTTAAGAGCAGCAGTTTTGTAGGAAGCGTTGCTGCCTAATAAAGTCTCAAGATATTGCTGAATATCATTTAACGAAAATTTCTTTTTTATACCAGCGAGTCTTGTTAAAGCAAATTTTGGATGTGAGGTTTTTCTTATCATATTTTTGTAATGGCTCACCGCTTGGGGAATATTTTCATTTGCTTCTAAATCAATTCCAGTTAAAATATCTTCAAAAATATTTGGGTATCCTTCAAGAAGAATACTTGTATAAATATCTTCTTCAGAGCGAAGCGGTATACCATCCCAAGGGTCATAAGAAATCGGTTCAGATGAATCAATAAAACCATTACTAGCTGTAGAAAAACTTGGATTTGTCCCCCACCAATTTTGTTTACCTATTATTGTTGCGCTTTGATATGCGTACGCATCACTATAGGTATTTCCCCATATACTGTTCTTGTGAGCAATATAATTTATTCCTTTGTCTTGCGGAATATAATCACCACCTGCGAGCAGATAACTTCCCCAAGCTACTGTTAATCCATACCTATTACCTGTTAAACGATTATTTCTTGAAGGTGTTGCATAATAATTATTAGTACAAATACCATTACCGCCCCCAGCATAATAAATTCCGTGCTGAAAGCCCTTAATGTCATTACCTGTAATGAATGGATTAGTAAAATTAAGCAGGTAAATACCCTGATAATTATTCAGATTTCTTGTTATTTTTTTTATAACATTGTCTTTAATTAATGGTGCTTTGCCATTAGATTCACCATAAATTCCATTTCCATAAGTGTCAATTATTAAATTGCCGACAATTTTGGGTTGAGAATTATATATGTAAACACCCTGATGACAATAGTCGAAATATGAATAATTAATTAAAACATTTGCATTATTTACACATCGAACTTCCGAAGCTTTTTTCAATGTAACGTGATTTAAAACGGAATTTGAAGAAGAGTTGCCATCAAAAGTTACTGATCCCCAGGTATTACCGCCACCGTTTAGCTCGCAGCCTGTTGCATTTAGTGTTCCATATACAATTAAAGATGCATTATTAGAAAAAGTAATATTTGCGTTTGGATAGATAATAAGCGTTTTTCCTACTGGTACTGTAATATTTCCGGTAATTGTTATATTGCCGCACCAAACAGTATTTGCATTTAAAGTTCCGGAGGTAATAAAAGTGTTTGGAACATTTCCTATTGTTATTGATTGTGATGCATAGTGAGTATGACCTGTATTATCTAATCCGCTTGTAATAATAGTTGCCTTAACATACCCGTTTAAATCTCTCTCCCATAAATAACCATTTGGTAAAGATGGAATATTTATATAGCCATTATTATTTGTTTCAAAAACCAATATTTCACCACATCCATAAGAAGCTTTAATTTGCCAAGGTCCCCATTCAACTATATAATCTCCATAAGGAAAATGATCAATAAATATTCTATTGTTTGCGCCGGCATAAGTTTGATTTACATTAAAATGAGATGTTGATAAAGTTATTAGGATTTCATCTTCTATACCTGTTGGTGTTCCGTTGAATAAACATAATTCTTGAAGACCCTGAATATCGGACGACGTCAAAGTGAATAAATAAGTATTATGTGGTGTCGTATGTTGCATAACAGTTTGTAATTCTGGATCGTAGTTGTGACCGAGCCCTATTAAATGTCCCAATTCGTGTAATATAACAGCTTTGAATGGAACATAGGCAGATCCCAAGTTTGATTCTTCAGTAGTCCATTCATAAATGAAATCAAATCGATTATTTAAGAATATGGAAGTAATCGGGTAAAGAAGTGAAGTGTTTGGGTATATTTCAAACTGATAATTTCCGGCCCATTCAGTCACAGCAAAAGCTGTAGCTCCCAACTGTGAGTTATTCTCAAAAATATTTTCATCTGAGGTAAATCTTATTTAACAACCGTAAAGAGGGTTTTTATAAATATCAATACACCCATTATTGTCCCATTGATTGATACTATTATCGTATTGCTGAACTATTTGACCACTATAAGAAAATAAATAAAACGGTATTGAATTTAGATCAAACTCTAAAATATCAAGTTGATTAGATTTAACATAATTATTCCAGTAGGTAATATTTGGATCATTATGGTTATACTCATCTTCAATTTTTGCTGGTGGCCCGGGTGTAAATCTTAAAAAAGCTTGTGCAACCTGTGAAAAAGACTGGTTTGTCATAAGAATCATGAAAAAACATAATGAGATTAAGTAAGGTTTATAAACGGATGTCATCTTATTCTCCTTGTTTGATAATAAATTTATCTAAAAATTCTCTTTTAAATTCTGTCCATTTTGTAGATTCATTAATACCAAAATAGTTTCCATTGGTACGAATGAATTCGTTTTCTATAGGATATATTCCAAAATTTTCATCCGGCAAAAAACTTAATCGTATACTTAAACAATTATCTTCAAAACATTCCCATGGTTCGATAGGTGCAAAATATTCTTTGTTAATTTCAAAAAATGATTTTGCTCCAGCCATCCACTGATTAATAATATTTATTTCAATCATATCGCCTTTGACAAAAAAATCCTTACCTTTAATGATATCTATAATTTCTGCTAAGATAATTGTCTTTGGAGCAACTATCATTTTATCAACTTCACTTTCATATATACCTGGTTTTATATCTAAAATCTTTATATGTAAAAAAAATGGGACATCCATCATTTCGGCGAACTCCCCTCCAAATTTATCAGCAATTAATTTTTTAATTATATGTACTTTCCATCCAGGTGATTTTTCTAACTCACCAGTTTCAATAAATTTTTCTTTTCTATTCTTAGCAAGTTCACGCACATAGTTTCTAAATCCAATAGGGTCCTTTGCCTTAGCGAAATAATATTTTTCATATAATTCCTCCGTTTCCTGTATTGAAATTTTATCGCTTATCGTTTGGTCTATATTATAAGTAGAATGATATTTTTGTACTGATGAAAAAAAATCTTTTACAACGGCTGAATATTCAATTTTCAATTGTGGAAATATGTTAGTGCCCACTAATAAAAAAATTATTACTAATTTCATTTTATTCCTCTTTTATTTATTAATAAATATTTTTTCAAATTTGTTAAAAAGGTAAGAAATTGTTTTACAATAACAAACCACAAATCTTTTATAAACCTTATTTCATTAACATTAGTTTCGCTGACTTAACAAATGCCTGATTATTCTCAAGAGATTTTATATTAAATCTGTATATATAAACTCCGCTTGAAACAGCATTGCCGTTTTCATTTCTTCCATCCCATAAAATATTCTGATAGCCTGCTGACTGCGATGGAATAGCAAAACTTTTTACTTTTGCTCCCATTATATCGTAAACTATCAACTCAACAGAGGATTGGTAAGGAAGTGCATAACTAATAGTTGTGCTTGGATTAAATGGGTTTGGATAATTCCCAAGTAACGAGTATTCCTTCGGTAAGTTAGTTTCATTTTCCTTTGATTCAGCAGTACTTCCTTTAAACAAACCGTTTGACGGAGTTCCGTTTAGCACTGATTCTGCTAAATCTAATCTCATTAAGAAATCTTCATCTGTTATGTTCAATGACTGAAGCTCGGAGAAAAGCTGAGAAGCCAGAGTTATATTGTTTTCTACGTGTAACGCCGCAAAGAATTTTTCAAATAAAGCATTTGTTGCATCATAGCTTTCAGGATATTGATTTATAATAATATTGTACAACTGCATAGCTTCTTCATACCTGTCATCATCAAGATACATTCCTGCAATTAAATTAAGAGCAGCAGGTTTATAT
>JAWOIK010000286.1:0-6352 GCA_046484705.1 Ignavibacteriaceae bacterium
AGGGCGCGGCGATCACGTACAGGGTGCCAAGAGTGGATGCATTGTCTGTCAGTGCCATAAAAATATCCCGGGTAAGTTATTCGATATTCTGAACCTGTTCGCGCATCTGTTCGATCAACAGAATATGCTACACGGTTAAAGGATGGATTCGCAACGCAATGCCTATCAGCGTGCTGGTATGGCTCTTGCCTGCTGTTCTTCCATAGAGAACAGCAATCACCATGCCGGAGAAAATATGTAAAGTTTTTATCGCAAACGCCGCCAATTGCATAAACATCTCCAACATGTTCAATAATTGGAGCGATGGCCACCGGAATGCCGCAGATCTGGCTTAGAAATACCTGGTTTGGCAGAAAGCAAACAGCTAAGCCTGAACTTCAATTAATTAGAAACGGGATAATTGAAATCAAAAACACAACCGCGGAAAACTACTTTCTGTATTACAACGGAAATCCGGAATATTTATTCTGCGACAATAAAACAAATACCAGACGACTATCCGGAATCGATAGCTCCGGTTACTTCAAGGACGGGATAAATGAGTTTATAGTTAACGGTAATAAAAATGCCGTGAATAATCTAAATAAAGGAACTAAAGCAGCATTAAATTTTAAAACAATTATAGAGGGTGGAAAATCTGCGGAGGTAATATTAAGACTTTCAAATAAAAAGATTGATAAACCATTTGAAAATTTTGACAAAATGATATGCCAAAATCAGAAAGAAGCTGATGATTTTTATCATTCAGTTCAAACAGAATTAAAAGATGCAGATGAAAAAAATATTCAAAGACAGGCGTTTGCAGGCATGTTGTGGAATAAACAATTTTATTATTACAATGTTTCGCAGTGGCTCCACTCTAACGGCAATCAGGAAGATCTTTCAGCTAAAAGAAAATCTATCAGGAATACAGAATGGTTTCATATAGACAATGCAGATATAATATCAATGCCTGATAAATGGGAATATCCATGGTATGCAACCTGGGATGTTGCTTTTCATTGCATTTCTCTGGCTCTTATTGATCCTGAATTTGCAAAGCAACAGCTTATTCTCTTTACCAAAGAAAGTTATATGCATCCAAACGGTCAGCTTCCAGCATACGAGTGGAATTTTAACGATGTTAATCCCCCTGTGCACGCATGGGCTTCATGGCGAGTTTACAAAATAGATGAAAAGAAAAACGGTAAAGGAGATCAAGATTTTCTTGAGAGGATTTTTCACAAGCTGCTTCTTAACTTTACCTGGTGGGTTAATAAAAAGGATATGGAAGGAAGAAACATTTTCCAGGGCGGATTTCTGGGTATGGATAACATCGGGGTATTCGACCGTAGTAACGGAGTTCCTGAAGGAAATCATATTGATCAGGCTGATGCGACAAGCTGGGTTGCAATGTATTGTCTTAATCTTATGCGGATTGCACTTGAGCTTTCAATGAAAAAACCTTTGTATCAGGATCTTGCATCAAAATTTTTTGAGCATTTCCTTTATATTGCCAAAGCGATGACAAATTTAGGGGATGAGGGAATAGGTCTCTGGGATGAAGCAGATGAATTCTATTATGATGTTTTGCATAAGGAACACGGTCAGAGCATTAAACTAAAGCTCAGATCGATGGTGGGTTTAATCCCGCTTTTTGCCGTGGAAGTGCTTGATCCGGAAACAATGAACCGTACGCCAGAATTTCAAAAAAAACTTAACTGGTTTCTCGAAAACAAACCCGACCTCGCAAATCTCGTTTCCAGCTGGTGTGAAGTGGGTGTAGGTGAAAGAAATCTCCTTTCCCTCTTAAGAGGACACAGGATGAAATGCCTTTTAAGAAGAATGCTTGATGAAACTGAGTTTCTCTCTAAGTTTGGAATCAGGTCGCTCTCAAAGGTTTATGAAACCGAGCCGTATACTTTCAGAACAAATGGAACTGAATTCAAAGTGAGTTATTCTGCAGCCGAATCTGATACTGGATTATTCGGGGGAAATTCAAACTGGCGGGGCCCGGTCTGGTTCCCGGTAAACTTTTTAATTATTGAATCACTCCAAAAGTTTCATCATTATTACGGAGATGATTTTAAGATTGAATACCCGGCAAACTCAGGAGACTTTATTACAATAAACGAGGTTGCGCAAGAACTTTCTGCCCGACTCAAATCGATTTTCATCCGGAACAAAAATGGGAAAAGACCGGTTTACGGAAACAATAAAAAATTACAGGAAGATATTCACTTTAAAGATTACATTCTTTTTTATGAATATTTTCACGGAGATAATGGTGCGGGTCTCGGTGCCAGCCACCAGACCGGCTGGACAGGCTTAATTGCAAAGCTGCTTCAGCCAAAAGAGAGCAAGTAGAGATATAACGGCTTTACACCACTTTTTGCATAAAGCTTATTAATAAATATTTTTACAAAGCAAATTTATTTTAATTAACAATAGTTTTAAGAACAAATATTTTAATAATATTCTCTAAATACCTATTCATTCTTTCGATTCATTAATACAATCATTTCTCTAATCTGTATCTTCTCATTTCTTATTTCAGCAGGAATAAATTTAAATTCCATAACTTTTGCTAAAGCTAAAGAATCTATTACATCATTTATCCCCAAATATTTTTTTGTGCATATTACATTCCCTAATGTATCAATCATCGCTCCAATTAATAATTTATATTCTTTCTGATCGGGTAGTATATTTTTAACCTCATCATAAAAACTTTTTCGAACACTATCCATATTTCCTAT
The DNA here is from genome assembly GCA_046484705.1 of Ignavibacteriaceae bacterium. Classification (GTDB taxonomy): domain Bacteria; phylum Bacteroidota; class Ignavibacteria; order Ignavibacteriales; family Ignavibacteriaceae; genus JAGXRK01. The sequence continues at coordinate 2,739 of JAWOIK010000286.1, forward strand.
AAATTCTGTCATTTTCCATACAACGTGATATTTTGGTTCAATAACTTCAAACTCAGCAAACAAGCTATCACAATTTAATTTATTTATTCCTTGTGAATAAGAAGTAAACATAAATATCATATAAAAAAACAAAAATAATTTAATCTTCATCGTGGTATAACGCAGTAGCAATTAACAAGCAGCTGCACCGTTTATGTTGTTTATGCATTGTTTTACTGACAATTATCTTTATAATTATTGTCCATTCATTTCAAACATCAAAGAACCAGTAAACTTATGAAAATTAATTGTTGCTCTGTCTGGTGGACTATAAATAAGTGTATCAGTTAATAAAGTATCTGTAATTACAGTATCCTTAATTGAATAATATGCAGCAACCGTAGTGCTCACACCATAATATAAATGAACATCCGCCATTCCGCTTCCTTCTTCGATACCTTCAATTTTAAAGGTAACGAGAATAGTATCACTGGTAAAATCAATATTTTCTGTATGCTTAAGCCAGGATTCAGTAGAAGAAATTTCAAGTTTCAAATGATTAATTGAATTTTCTTTAGTATGGAAAGTATCTAAAATCGTTATTGGATTTTCTTCATTACAAGAATTAAATGAAATTGGAATTATCAAGATTATTAATCTTAAGTATTTAGATTTCATAATCCTTACCTCTTTTTTAGTGGTATAACGGCATCGCAACTAACAAGCGGCTGAACCGTTTATTTTGTTTATGTATTATTTAACTGTGTCGTTCCAGAAAACTATTTATTTTATTTACGTATTGACTCTTTACTTATTAAAGATGTTATATGCGTTTTTTATTTGTTGATACAATTAAAACTTTCCGGATATTTTGCCAAATAATTTAATTCCTCATCAGAAATTTTAATTGGAACTCCAAACCGCCAAAAATAATCGAATGCTTTTGAAATATACTTTTTATTTATATCAGTGGTATATTCTGTAAAATATGAATTCACCAATCCTTCTTTATCTATTTCTAAATCCATTACAAGTGAAGGGGATGAGCATTTAAAGTCAATTCCCATTAAATCAATTATTTTTGTTTCAGCGCTACCTTCTTCTTTTAAGAATATAATCTGGGTTTCTATTAAAGTAGGTGTTTCAAAAATCTTAAAATATACTTTCAGATTTTTAATATCGTATACTATACTCCACTTAGTGCTGTAACCTTGTGCAACAGATTTTAAAATATCAAATGAATAAGCAATATCATCACTAACTTTATTACTTGAATAATTTTCAATCATATTGGAAGCTGTGCAAAAGTTATATAATGACCTATCATAAACGGTATTTGCTTTTGTGACAAACGATGTTATCGATTCCTCATAAGTGCTATTAGCCAACGCTGTCAAAGAAAGCTGCTCTCCGGCTTTTACTACCATTGTGCCGTTCAAAAATTCTATTACTGCAACGTTTCCTAATCTATCGCAAATGAGAAAATGAAATAATGATATTTTATCAACAATTCTTAAAAACTTATCACTATTAATTACATCTTCAATTGTAGCGCAATTATCGAGTTGATATTGTATCCATTGACAAGCTTGTATTGATTGCCGATTATCCTTTGCTGGATACTTTGTTTTTGCTAATGACATATGTTCAACAACCAAACCGACTTCATTCATTCCTCCATATGGGAGGTCTCTCCCTACTTGATTAAATGTTATACTTCCATATTTTGAAATCCACTTAATTGGGTTTTCACCTGAATCAACCAAAGCTACTTTTTCAATATTTCTTTGATTAGTAATTAATAGTCCGGTGCCGATATGCCAATCAAGGTTTCTACCAAATAGAAGACTTTTGTCATTCTTTAAAACGAATGTTGTACAAGGATAAACCCAAGAATAATTGAACAGAAGGAGAATGACTATTAGGATTAAAAGTAAATTATTTTTCTTTTTCAATTTTAAACTCCGGCTTTTATTAAACATATAACAGCGACGAAACTAATAAGCAGCTGCACCGTTTATGTTGTTTATGCATTGTTTTACTGACAATGCTATATAATTAATAGAATATTTAGTCGATTCACCATCCGCTTCAATCTCTCCCTTATACGGATCCCCCCTCCTGGCTCGTCGGTAGGTAAATGGAGGGTATGTTCATATGTGCAATAGAAACTTAAATATTTTGCGTTTCAAAATCCATTACGGGAGGAAATATTCCGCGGATACTTTTAATTAGGGTTTATCAGATTTTTATTATTGCAATGCAGCTGGCATTAGGTTTACCCCCAGACCTTTTATCAGGGCAGGTCCCGTTGATTTATCAGCGGGGTTTTTTATTGTCCTTTCAGTTTATACGTAATTCTAAGAGGATAGAACTGAGCCTGCCTAAAGAATAGCACAATGGGTAACGCCGTGCAAAAAGATGTAGTTCTATTTTCATCCCATTGGGTTATTGTATTCTCTTACATTTCTGCATATTATTTCTAATAACTATCTAAGGTCAGATGGATAAAAATATAATGAATACTAAAACCAAGAGATTTCTCGTTATAGCATCTGTAGTGTGTGGTTTTCAGTTAAAGACGAATATTTTAAATAATAAATTTTTACAAACTAAATTAAAGGAAATAAAATGCTTAATAAAAATTTGATTGTAGTAATTATTCTCGGACTTCTTTTCACGTTTGTGTCTACTATAAATGCACAGGAAAAACCGATTGAAACGAAAGAAATGAAGATGATGATGCAGGATAAAGATATGCAAAACTGCATGGATAAAATTGCAGCTGACAGTACAATGCGAATGCAAATGATGGGTAGAATGATGGAGCAATGTAAAGGTGATGATAAAGCTATGATGCAGATGGGCAAAAAAATGATGGATAATCCTGAAATGCATAAGACGATGATGAAGATGATGAAGATGATGCATGGTGAAGGCGGGATGAAGGGTGAAATGATGAAACACGAGATGAAAAGTGACTCAACAAAGAAAAAATCAAATCACGAATCTCATCATTAAATAAATAATTGACAGAGATTACAAAAGAGGGCAATAATTTATTAAAGGAAGCGAATACCCGTATGTCTGATGAGAAGGGTGATTGATAGTTTGTAAGGTACAATTTGACTGTAGTAGTGTAAAAATCATATAACACACAAAATAAAAGGAGACTATAATTATGTATAATAAATTTATAATATTCTTTGCGTTGATTATTACACTCCTTTTGATAGGATGCAATTCTCAATCTGATCAAGGTAAAGGCAATGGAACGAATTGGGCAGTCGGCTCATTTGATTCCAACGGGAAGCGCATCTACTTTACTGCAACCAGTGAACGAGGCACACCTATTTCTTACAAAGAAGGACCTACATCAGGGATGATGATGATGGGAGGCAACCTGACTTGCGCATCCTGCCACGGCATCGATGCTCGTGGAGGAAAACATAATATGAATATGGAAACTATGGATGCGCCGGATATTAGGTGGTCTGCATTATCTGGCGAACATCACGAGGGGCAAATGGATACGGAAAAACATGGTGAAAATGTTGAATATACTTTTGAAACTTTTCGTAATGCCGTTGAAGGTGGTAAACACCCCGATGGCGATGAACTAAAAGAAGATATGC
>JAWOIK010000316.1:0-28816 GCA_046484705.1 Ignavibacteriaceae bacterium
CCACAAACTGTAAGATTTCTTACCTACGATCCAACAGCAAATGGAGGAACAGAAGGATTATTGCTTGGTAGCTTTTCAACAAATCTTCAGTTGATCAGTATGACAGGTACAGTACTTACTACACATCCATATGCAAGCTTGGGAGTAACATCAATCTATGGAGCAGCGTGGGATGGATATTCAGCAGGTGGCCCGTTCTTATGGTTATGGGGTCAGGGTGCTGGTGCAGGATCTCCACAATGGATTGTTCAGATTAACCCAGTAACCGGTTTACCAACTGGTGTAACTCACGATGTATTAACCGACATTGGAGTTGGAAATGCAAGTGCAATAGCAGGCGGATTATTTATATCTGAAGGATTGGTTCCGGGATTTGCAACATTAGGTGGATTACTACAGGGTGTTCCAGACAGATTATTTGGATATGAATTAACACCTACTGGTCCTCCTTGTCCGATTGATCCGGCAACAAATCCAAACCCTGCTAATGGAGCAACAGATGTACCTATAAGCTTAGCGAACTTAACCTGGACAAATGGTACAGGAGCAACATCAATGGAAGTATTATTTGGTGAAACAGGAAATATGAGTTCGGTTTATACAGGTCCGGTAATATCTTCATTGCCGGTACCTATAGCTTTACAATATTTAACATCATACTCATGGCGTGTAATTGGGATGAATGATACCTGCCAGGTAGGTGGTCCAACATGGAATTTTACAACAGTGCAAGCCGGACCAGGAGTTGCAACAAATCCCAGTCCTTCTAATGGTGCAACAAACGTAGATATCGATGCAGATCTGAGTTGGACAAATCCTGCAGGAGCAACATCAATCGAAGTATTTTTCGGAACTAACCCAGGAAGTTTAGCATCTGTGTACAACGGTGTTCCGGTTGCTACCTGGGACCCGGGTCAGATGAACTTCAGTACACATTATTATTGGAGAGTTGATGAAACAGATGGTACTGGTACAACACCCGGCATTCTATGGGATTTTACAACAATGATGGATCCAAACGCTCCGGTTTTTGTAGTTCCATCAGATTATACAAACGTTCCAGGCACTGCTACATTTCTTGGTCCGCTTTATACAGCAGCAAGGACATATCAATTATTAATTCATGAAGACTTGCTTACCAGTGTAGTTGATAAATCAATTCGTGCATTGAGTTGGCGAATTCCTGTTTCATCAACCGATAATTGGCCTGCTACAGACATTACAGTTACGGACTATGATTTATATCTTAGCGGCAGTGTTCCGCCAGCAAACAGAGATCTTACTAATTTTTCGGCAAATGTTGTTGGTCCACAGATACAGGTTAGATCCGGTAGTTTAACTATTCCGACTGGCTCTTATACTTTTGGTAACTCGCCAAATGAGTTTGGACCCGAAATAACTTTTGATACTGATTATCTGTATCAAGGAGGTCATCTTCTTATTGAACTTCGTTTATCAGGTACCGGAAGTAGTCGCAGCACAGATGCTATAGGTACAAGTACTCCTGGCTATGGTACATTATTCAGTGCATGCTGGGGAAGTGGTTCTACAGCAAATTCCGGTTCTCAGGGTAATTTTACAATAGTCAGACTTTCTACTGGAGTAATTCCTGTCGAACTTACTTCTTTTTCAGCAAGTTCTATTCAAAATAATGTAATCCTTAATTGGACTACCGCAACAGAAACAAACAACTACGGTTTTCAAATTGAAAGAAGCAATGCAAGTGAATTTCAATCTGTTGGTTTTGTTGCCGGTTACGGAACAACATCCGAACCAAAAAATTATTCTTTCACTGAAACAGGATTAAAACCCGGTACATATTCTTACAGACTAAAACAGGTTGATTTTGACGGAACATTTGAATACTCAGATGTTGTGGAAGTTGATGTTCTTGCACCAAAAGTATATGCATTGAATCAAAACTTCCCTAATCCATTCAACCCATCAACTAAAATTACTTTCAGTTTGGCAACAGACTCAAAAGTGAGTCTAAAAGTATTTGATGTTCTCGGACAGGAAGTTATAACAATAGTTAATAACAATTTAAGCGCTGGTGCACACGAATATAGTTTTGATGCATCAAGCTTTAACAGTGGTGTATACTTCTACAGAATAGAAGCAAGTGGAGCAGACGGTCAGAACTTCACTTCTGTTAAGAAGATGATTCTCGCAAAATAATGTTATTTGAATTTAACTATCAGTAATTAAAAGTGTTAGTTTAATTCAATCCATAAAATTGCCGGTCAGTACCTCTCTGAATTGAGAGGTTAAGACCGGCTTTTATTTTTTATAACAAATAAGAAATACGGGTTTAGAGATACAGTTTGTTATCTCAACCAACATTATTAACATTTATCAACACTTGCCTTTTATAAAATATTCATTTAAGTTTCTGCCACCTCAGAGCATTTATATTTTTTTGTTAATAAAAGTAAAATAAAATTCATTACTAGTGTGGTAACTATTATATAATTAATAATGCTAAAGGTTTCTTAATAATAATAGTTCGAACTAATCAATCAATCAATAATCAACTAAGGTGAGGTATGAAAAAAATTACTTTTTTTCTTTTTTTTCTTTTCTGTGGTGGTTTACAATTTGCTCAGGTAAATAGCATACTGCTGCTCAGTCACGATACAAGTATTGCCGGCAGTCAAGCAAAACGTCTTGCGGATCGGGACTCAATGTTAGTCGTTATGAATGAACTGCTTGCAGCATTTGATCAGGCAGAGTTTAATACTGCAAGTGTGTTGTCGGGACTTGATCAATACTCCTCAATAATTTTGCAGGAAACATCATTTGATGATCTCACTACTCGTTATCTTGGTCCTGCGTCAAGAGATACTTTAAAAGCCTGGTTGAATTCCGGTACCGCAGGCAACAAGAAAACATTATTCTTCATTGGTGGAGATCAGGGCTATAACTATTCCAGGGCAGCATCTCCGGCAGTTGATCTGACACTAACTGCAGACTTGCTTAAGTTCAATTACCTTGTGGACAATGGAAACGTAACTGGTCAGAATTCCATTACCGGGGTTGCTGTAGATATAGGTAATGTAAGATCGGTAACAACCACGCCCGTTGGTACAGGATTTTATCCTGATGGCGTTACGCCATTAACCGGTTCGACAGTTTTATATCATTATACAGGCAGAGGAACTACAGATACAGTCGCTGTAGTTGGAGTCGCTGAAACAGGTTACAACTCGGTAAGCATATTTCTGGATCCAAGGTATTTTATTGCGAACCCTGCTGCGGAAGGATCAGATTCTGGTATCGAAGCCACGGATAATAGTTTTTTTAATGTAATGTTTGAATCAATTCTTTGGGCAATAAGTAACGGAAGTCAATTCCCTGGATTTGTACCGGTTGAATTAACTTCTTTTACTGCTGCTAGTATTGGAAATGATGTAAAACTAGCATGGTCCACTGGTTCGGAAATAAATAATAGCGGGTTTGAAATTGAAAGGAAAAATGCTCAGAGTGAATGGCAGAACATTGGCTTCGTGGAAGGCAACGGAACTACTTTAGAACAGCAGAATTATGTTTATGTTGATGCAGGCTTAGCAAATGGTCAGTACAATTACCGTCTTAAACAAGTTGATTTTGACGGAACATTTGAATATTCCTCAATTGTTGAAGTGGAAGTAAATGTACCGATAAATTTTGTGTTACAGCAGAATTATCCTAATCCATTCAATCCTTCAACGAAAATTACATTTGGATTAGCTGTTGATTCCAAAGTAACTCTTAAAGTATTTGATGTTCTTGGACAGGAAGTATTGACTCTGATAAATCAGAATTTGGGAGCCGGACAGCATGAAGTTAATTTTGATGCAACAGCACTTAACAGTGGCGTTTACTTCTATAGAGTAGAAGCATCAGGAATTGACGGTCAGAACTTCACATCTGTTAAGAAGATGATTCTTACAAAATAATTTTAACATATTTTGTAAGCATTTTAACCCGGAGAGAATTCTCCGGGTTTTTTTATTATTCTTATGTTAGATGTAAAATTTGCTATCATCCTGTGCATCTTCATTATCATCTTCATCTGGTTGAACATTAAACATCGAACTTAACATATCTTTAAACTGGTATCCGGATTCAATTTTAAATTTACTGAGCATGGAAAATTCGGCTAATCCGTGAAGTACGAATTCCATAAAAAGTAATGCTGTACTTTCATCAGAGTCAGGTTGATATTTATCGATTATCTTTCGTAATCCCGGAATACCCAGAAGAAGTTTTTTGTATTCCTTATCCGGGTGACTATTAATCAAATCAATAAAATTACCGGAACTGAACCAGTTTGCAGTTTCCTGGTAGGGATTGGGATGCTGTTTTTTCTTAATCATTTCCGGATCAGGAAAGTATTGCGTAAATAATTTTTTTATCGATTTATTAATCAGAATTTGAGCAACCTTTGCAGGTCCTTCCTGCTCACCTTCATACACCAATTCAATCTTGCCAGTTATAGCAGGAATGATACCGGCAATATCAGATACTCTGGCAGTTGTAGACCTTTCTTTATTAATGATCCTTCTTCTCTCGGCATAACTGATAAGATTCTCATAAGCTGAAATCGTTAATCTTGCTGAGACTCCGCTCTTTTCATCTATATATTCACTTTCTCTGGCTTCAAAAGCAATCTGTTCAATCATCTCCTTAATTAATTTATTGATTCGGACACTTTCAGTTTGTTCCTGTGCTGGATTAGATTCCTGGGAGGTAATATTGAGTGAAATCTCACGAGTTCTTGGGTAATGTGTAATTATCTGGCTGTCGATCCTGTCTTTTAGCGGTGTAACAATTGCACCTCTGCTAGTATAATCCTCAGGATTTGCAGTGAAAACAAACTGGATATCAAGTGGAAGTCTCACTTTAAATCCCCTGATCTGAATATCACTTTCCTGAAGCATATTAAATAGTGCAACCTGTATTCTGGCTTGCAGGTCAGGTAGTTCATTAATTACAAATATTGATCTGTGCGAACGGGGAACCAATCCAAAATGAATTACTCGTTCATCAGAATATGGAAGCTTTAGTGAAGCAGCTTTTATAGGATCAACATCACCAATCAGATCTGCAACGGTTACGTCGGGAGTGGCAAGTTTTTCGGTATATCGCTCAGAACGATGAAGCCAGCTGATTCTGGTATTATCACCATCTTCCGCTACAATATCTTTTGCGTATCTTGATAATGGATTTAACGGGTCATCATTTAATTCAGAACCATCAATTACAGGAATGTATTCATCAAGCAGGTTAGTTAATAATCGGGCAATTTTTGTTTTTGCCTGTCCGCGTAAACCTAAAAATAATATGTTATGTCTTGATAAAATTGCTGTTTGTAATTCCGGTATTACAGTTTCATCATAACCAAGAATTCCTTCAAAAGGGTTTATATTGTTTTGAAGGTAGCTTATCATATTTTTTCTGAGTTCATCTTTTACGGGTAACGAAACGTATCCTAATTTTTTAAGTTCCCCAATAGTCAAAATTTTATTTATATCCATTATTGATTCCTACTTTAATTTTTTTCGTCTGTTCCGGACATAATCCTCAAATATAAAATCACCTAAACCAGTTAAACTACTGTAAAAAGCTCTACCTTTATTTGTCTTTGTGAATTCACGAACAAATTGCTGTAAGTACGGATCGCGGGCTATCATAAAAGTTGTTATTTCAATGTTAAGTTTTCTACAAATTGCAGCCTGATCTAAAGTTTTATTTACAATTTTTCTGTCGAGTCCGAAACTGTTTTTATAATATTTTAAACCCTCCTTAAGACAGGTTGGTTTTCCATCAGTTATCAGAAATATTTGTTTATTAGTCGTCTTTCTTCGTCTGAGAATATCGATAGCAAGCTGCAGCCCAGCTACCGTATTTGTGTGATACGGACCAACCTGCAGATAAGGTAAATCCTTAACTTCAATTGGCCATGCGTCATTTCCGAAAACCAAAATGTCAAGAGAATCCTTCGGATATTTTATTGAGATAAGCTCCGATAATGCCATTGCTACTTTTTTTGCAGGTGTTATACGATCCTCACCATACAGTATCATAGAGTGTGAAATGTCAATCATCAGTACTGTTGAAGTGATAGCTTTAAAGTCACGCTCTTCAACTTCAAGATCTGCTTCTGTAAGTTTAAAATCATCTATTCCATGATTTATTTGTGCATTACGAATGGAGTCTGTCATATCAATCTGTTCCATGAGATCGCCGAATAAATATTCCCGTCTATCCGAGTTCGGCTCATCACCGTGACCGGAGTAAGGTGTTTTATGATTACCTCTTCCCGATTTTCTTAATTTGCCAAAAATTTCTTCAAGTGATTGTTTTCTTATTGCGCGTTCTGTTTTGGCTGTTGGAATGAAACGTATTTCGTTTTCATCATCTTTGATGTAGTTATTCTTCTTCAGATCTTCGATAAAATCACCTATAGCATAACCATCATCAGTTAAGCCATATTTTCTATCAATTTCATTCATCCAGTTCAGCGATTCAGAAACATCACCGGATGTAATTGTTAACAATTGTAAAAATATATTTAATAATTTGTCAAATCCCTTATCTAAAGAAATACCTGGATCTGAATATTTTGTGAATCTTGTTCCAATCATGCTACTTATTTGGTTATTATCAATACATTATCAAATAATTATTGACTTAATCTCCTGATCATAGTTTTTACATATCGGTCCTGCTTATCAATGAGATTTGCAGATTTATAATTTCTTAATGCCAATCCTTTATTTCCATCAGAATTATAAATATCTGCGAGAGCAACTAATAATGTGAAAGAATTTGGAAAAAGTCTGTTAGATTGTTTAAGGTAATCGATTGCATCCAGATTATTCTTTTGGTGCAATAAATCCCGACCAAATCCTGCAATATCATCCGGTTCTATATAGAAGCCTGAAGAATCATTATTTAAGATATCAGTTAGTTTTGCAAAAACAGAATCCAGACCTCCAAACCTATAATAAGACATCAAAGTGTCAGATAAATTATAACCAGGTAATCTGAAACTTTGCTTTTTAAAAATGTTCATTAATTCATCTGCAGGGTTTTCAAGATTTCGATCAGAAAGATTAATAAGATGTACAACCGCAATTTTTTCTACGGGATCGATTAATAATTTGGATGTAAATCCGGTTCCTGCGCCTGCATGATAAAATTTTCTATCGGATCTGTTCTCCGGAAGAGAAAATCCCAATCCATAGTTTTTTATAAAATCTCTGCTGATTCGTGTTGGTACAATCATAGAGTCCAGTGTAGCAGGATTCAAAAGATTTCCGTTCAACAAATTCTTAGCAAAAAGCAGTAGATCATTTGCGGTGGACATATATCCGCCGCCTGCCACCTTAATACTTAAATCAGCCAATTGTGAGTTTTCAAGTTCTCTGTAATAATTTTTAATATAACCCCGTGCCCTGAATTTTATAATTTCCTTCTGCACATCTACAAAAGTTGAATACATACCTGACGGGATTAATATATTTTCTTTTACATAAACTGCAAATGGCTTTCTTGATGCACTTTCTATTACAGCGGCGAGAAGGGTATAGCCAAAAGTGGAGTATAAATAATCGGAGCCGGGTTTAAATAATAACGAATCCTTGTCAAATACTTTAAGTGCTTCGCGTGTACTTGAATAAAAAACCTTACTGTGAAATTCATTTTCCCTGTACGATCGAATTCCGGAAGTATGATTTAACAATTGTCGTATAGTAAATACCCACTTCTTTTTCGGGAAATAAGGAACGTGCTTCCTGACATCATCATCCAGGTTTAGTATTCCTTTTTCCCACAACTGCATAATTGCAACCGCTGTTATAGGTTTGGATATTGATGCTATTCTGTAAATGGAACTAGACGTGGCTGAAACCGAATTTTCTATATCAGTAAAACCTCTGCTGCCAAGCCATATTAGTGAATCATTCTTCAATACTCCGGCAGAAATTGACGGAACATTTTTAATTTTATAATACAATTCGATGTAATTATTAAATTCATCAGTTAAATCAACTCTATTATTCTGAGAATACAGGTCTTTATTATTTATTAATACTATAGCTAAGAGTATAGAAATCAATAATGAAATTTTATCAGAATACGGTAATCTTAATTTGAGCATAAACTAAAATTAAAAAGGTGAATTGAATATTTGAATTAATTTGAATTATATACAGGATGGAAAATAAGCGGGTTGAGGCTTAAACTGCAAATCATTTTTTCTTCAACCCGCAATGAAGTGTACTATTTCTTTTCTAAAATTCTTTTTTCAATAATGTTATCAATTATTTTATAATCCTTGGCTTCACTTGCACTTAAAAAGTGATCTCGGTCGCAATCCTTGGTAATCTGTTCGATAGTTTTTCCGGTATGTTCTGCAAGAATGGAATAAAGCGTATCACGTGTCTTAATCATTTCTTTGGCATGGATTTCAATATCAGTGGTTTGTCCCTGCAATCCTCCAATCCATGGCTGATGTATCATTATTTTTGAATGGGGAAGAGAAGATCTTTTCCCTGCGGTGCCGCCTGCAAGCAAAATAGCACCCATACTTGCAGCCATGCCCACACAAATTGTAGAAATGTCCGGTTTTATAAATTTCATCGTATCATAAATCGCTAAGCCTGCACTAACACTTCCGCCAGGGGAGTTGATATACACATTAATGTCTTTGTCAGAATCTTCAGCTTCAAGAAATATTAACTGGGCAATAGTTAAACTGGCAATATGATCATCTATCGGGGTTCCGATAAATACTATTCTCTCACGGAGTAATCGTGAATATATATCCATTCCACGTTCACCTCTGCCGGTTTGCTCTATAACATATGGGACCAGTTGATTATATATTTCAGGAATTTTGTTCATTTATTGCCTCATCTTTCTTATTAAAATTTTCAGGGTCAACTTTTATAATGGTATTATTTTCCTGCAAAAAATCAAAAAGTTTTTTATCAATAATTCGTTCAGAATGATTTGAAGATTTATAGTAGTTTAACAGTTTTTCCACCGGCAGTCCGGTTTTTTCACTCTCTGTTTTTGCTAATTCAGCAAGTTCTTCTTCCGAAACCTGAAGATTTTCATTTTTTACTATCTGGTTTTTAATGAGATACCATTTTACTTCATTCTCTGCCGATTTAAAAAGTCTTTTTTCTGCTTCCTCTTTATTAAAAAACTTGTTCTTATTTTTTTTTGCCTGCTCTTCCTCTGACTTTATATATTCCTGCAGAATATTTGTAACAAGACTTGCGGGTGGAGTAAAATCATTATTTTTAATAATCTCGGAAATGAGTTTTCCTCTTGAAATATCCTCTACTTTCTGATTGTAATAATTCTGAAGATCATTCTTTATATTTTCTCTTAACTCCGATTCGCTTGAAACTTTATCCTTAGTCAATGTTTTAATAAATTCTTCATTCAGAAGCGGCAGAATAATTTTTTTAATACCCAGTATATTAAACTTATATTTAAATTCTTCCCTTATCTTTTCAGTATTGCCGGAATCATCCGGTTTATCCAATTCATCGTTAAAGGAAAATTCGAATGTTTCACCTACACTCTTACCCTTTGCATTAGCTTTAATTTCCGGCTGTACTTTTTCATCGTTAAGGTGAAGATGAAATTTTTCAGGCTTAGTTCCTTCAAACGGATTACCGTCATTATCAATCCTTATTGCTTCGACATCGAGAATAAAATTATCATCATCCCCAACAATTTCAACTGGTTCAGTAGTCTGATTAGATTGAAGAATATAGTTTATCTCCCTGTCAACTTCAGAATCTTTAACTATGAATTCCGGAACTTCGAAACTGAGACCTTTATAATCTTTTATATCCAGAATTGGAATAATTTCATATTTCACTTTAAAAGAAAGCCCTTGCGTTGGTTCAAACCGGATATCAGTCATTGAAGGGCGACTAATAGGTTTCAAATCTTTTTGTTCAGCTAATTTCCAAAACCAGTTGTTTGCAACTTTTTCTGATGCATCATATTCAAGTGAATCACCATAAAATTTCTTAATCATACTTAAAGGAGCTTTACCTTTTCTGAACCCGGGTATTTGAATTTTCTTAGATTCCTTCTTTACTTCCAATTCTAATTCATCTTTTATTTCCTCATAGGTGAGCTTAACTTCTATTTCTTTTTCTGAAGATGAAACATCCACTAAATTATATTCCACTATTACCTCTTACAAATTAAAAAAATACTATGTGCGAGAACGGGGACTCGAACCCCGACACCTCTCGGTACTAGATCCTAAGTCTAGCGCGTCTGCCAAATTCCGCCATTCTCGCAAAACATGATTTGGTCTTTATATTGCTTAAAAATTGAACAACAAATATAATTTTCAGTAAGTCGCTAAGCAAATGAAAGTTTCTCCCGGGTTTTGAATAATCATGAATTACATGCCAATGTGAGTATAAATCGTTATTTTTGCACGTGATAAAAAACACTTAAACTATTTCAAAACTATACAAAGGGCAGTATGGGGTATAAATACTGTAAATATTCCTCAATTGGTAAAAACCGTCCTTTTAATGAGGATGTTATAGACATAGCAGAAATCAATAACGGACTCTTATTTATCCTTTGTGATGGAATGGGAGCTGAACATGTTGATCGGTCTGCTTCCGTTTTGGCAGCAAAATTTATTCGAACTTATTTTGAATCTGAGAACGGTGGTAATTATCTCGAAAATCTTAATAGTTCAATAATTGAAGCTAACAATTTCATTTACAATCAATCGAACGGCAGTATTGTAAAAAAAAATAAAGCTGCTACAACAGTGGAACTGCTTTACCTGAAGGATAATTTTGCCTATATAGCTCATATTGGTGATTCGAGAATTTATCTTAATAAAAATGGTAAACTCAAACAATTGACTAAAGATCATTCATTAGTTCAAAAACTGTTGGATGAGGGATACATGACCATTCTTCAGGCTGAACATCACCCGGAAAAAAATGTAGTGTTAAAAGCTCTTGGAGAAACAGGGTTTATCGATTCTGATCTGATGAAATTGAAATTGAATGAATATGATAACAATAAATTTTTTATATGTTCAGACGGCGTTACCAGTGTGCTATCGAATGAAGAAATATCTGATATTTTAACATTTTCAGATTGTGGTAAAATCATTGATACACTTCCGCAGCTAATAAAGAGTAAAAGTGTTACCGATGATTTCTCTTTCATTTACATTGAGAATTAGTAATGATTGGCCGAATAGTTCAGAATTATAAAATAATATCTCTTCTGGGTGAGGGGGGAATGGGAGCGGTTTACAAAGCGTTAGACTTTAAACTCGATCGCTATGTTGCAATCAAGGTTCTGAAAAGATATGAAATAACAAACCAGCTATTTATTGAACGCTTCAAAAGAGAAGCTAAAAATCAGGCAAAACTCTCTCATCCGAATATAGTTTCAGTATATGGCTTCGTAGAATCGAAAGATTTCCTTGGATTTGTAATGGAATATATTGAGGGGAAAACAGTTGAAGAGTATCTTAACGAATATGGCAGACTAAGTTTAAATGATTCTATTAAAATAATTAAACAAGTTTTAATCGGGACTGATTACGCACACAGTGAAGGATTTATCCACCGGGATTTAAAACCCTCCAACATTATTATTGATTCAAAAGGCGTTGTGAAAATTATGGACTTTGGAATTGCCAAATCGATGAATGAGTCGATGTCAATTACTAAAGCAGGTAGTAAGGTAGGAACGATACTTTACATGAGCCCAGAACAAGTCAGGGGTTTCGATTCGACTATTAAAAGTGATTTATATTCGCTTGCAATATCACTGTATGAGATGATTAGTGGTAAAGTACCTTACGACTTCCCGAATGAGTATGAAATTCTTGATGCGCACCTAAATCAAATCCCGGCACCAATTTCCATGGAATTTCCCGAAGTTCCGCCAGTGATAGATGAAGTTATTTTGAGAGCAATGAATAAAGCTTCTTCCGGGAATTATAATTCCTGTAATGAATTTATTTATGAATTAGATCAACTGGAGCATTCATTACCTGTATATAACAAAGGATCCGGTAATATCGAGAATCGGATCGAAATCAGTTCACCCTCCAAAAAGCCAACTATTGGAAGACGAATATTGAATTTTTTTCTTTTCGTTATTTTCCTTTCTCTTTTGGTTTATTCATTCAAAGCGGTTACAGATTATTTCGTCCTGCAGGAAAAACTTGAACTTGAAAAAAAAGATAATTCAAAATTGGGTACCGGTCCATTTTCTACAATTAAAACAGACTGGCAGAAAATTAATATTCCTACTAGTGAAAACATAAATGCAATTTCAACACAAAATAATACTATAGTATTAGCCGGAAATAAAGGGATAATTCTTCGCAGCAGTAATAGTGGTAAATCCTGGCGTAGGATTGAAGCGGGTATTAAATCTAATTTATACTCCATCATTTCTTCGACGTTTGATAATCTTGTAATAGTAGGTGAGAGAGGAGTAATACTTTTATCTACCGATGCCGGACAAACATGGCAAAGAAAAAATTCTGATACTGATAAATCATTGTTTCGTGTCAAATCATTTCGAAATAGGATATACATAACAGGATCTGAAGGCACTTTACTTGTATGCAATAATACTATTGATGATGTGAAGGCGTTAAATAAACCTGTTAACAGTATACTTTATGATATATATTTTTTAAATACTTTAAGCGGTTTTGTTATTGGCTGGGATGGTGCACTACTGCATACTTCTGATGGAGGAACTTCATGGACAAAAAAAGTTAAATTAACCGGGGATTATTTTCGCTCAATTACATTCATCAATGAAAAGACGGGCATAATCGTTGGAGGTGGTGGAACTATTTTACGCAGCAATGATAGCGGATTAAATTGGGAACCAATTAGTTCAATTACTATTTCGTCATTTAACAAGGTTTTATCGCTGAATGATGAAATAGTAATTGCAGTTACGAATAAAGGTGAGATTTTTCAAAGCCTGGATTATGGTTTAAATTGGCAAATATCTAATAGTGGTGTTTTTACAATGCTAACTGATATCATTCAGTCTTCAGATGGTAATATATATATTACGGGAAATAATGGAACCTTGCTGAGGAATAGAATTGAAAAATAAAAATATTGATATTTATCATGTTTATTAAACCTTATAAAACTATATAAAACAATAATTTAAGCGATATAAATAATATAAATTATTTCAGCTTTATTTTATGATAGAATACCGAAGTAATTATTCAGGGACTGAATTAAAGCCGGTCATAATTTCCCTTGTAATTTCATATACGATACTTATTGCATTTAATTTCTTGCTCCTACAATATCCATTGACTAACCTGCTCGGTTATGAATTTTCAGCTCTGAATGCACTCTTACTGACATTACTAGCCGGAATTTTCACTTTGCACTGGATTAAAAAGCATTTCTTTATTTCACTCACATTTTTTACTGTCCTAATAAGTTTTTTGGTAATCCCTTTGATTATCATAATGGTTTACTCACTAATAACTTCGTTTTGTTCTTTTAGTGATGGGATTTTGTTCTATTCTGTTATAACAATACCTTCGGTTTTTCTGGGATTAACTCTCGGACTATTTGTCATCTATATCTCAGAAAGATATCGACTTGCTATCTTCTTAACACTCATTTTACTCTTAATAATAATCCCGATCTGCGAAATATACTTTTACCCGCAAGTTTATTTTTACAACCCTTTGATCACTTATTTTCCGGGGACAATTTATGATGAAGCACTTTCGGTGAACTGGGCGATGCTATTATATCGAATTATAAATTTATCATTTGCATCGTTTGTTTTGCTGCTTATTTCTGGTGATGTTCAAAGAATCCACAAATTAAGAAATACTGGCGTAATATTATTGAGTGTGGCATTTCTGATTTTCCTTTCACCACGCTTAGGATTTTCAACCGATTACAGAACGCTTAATAATTTATTACCAAACAAAGTTAATTCGGATAATATTTTATTGCATCTGCCAGAATCGTTTCCGGAAGATCAATCTAAATTAATACAGCTCCACGCTCAATATTACTTTGAATCACTTAAGGAATCTATTAAAGAAATACCATCAGAAAAGGTGGAAATTTTTCTTTTCGAGAATAGAGATCAGAAGAAATATTATTTTGGTTCAGGTAACGCTGATGTGGCAAAACCGTGGTTATACCAAATTTACTTAAGTCGTGAATCATGGCGCAGTACTCTGAAGCATGAGATGGCCCATATATTCAGTGCAGAATTTGGGAGCACGATTTTCAAACTAGCTGATTGGTTTAATCCATTTTTAATAGAAGGTTTTGCTGCTTCTCAGGATCCATTTAGAGATGAATTACATATTGATTATTTATCCGGAACCGCATTAGGTAAATTTGAGGAAATACATATAAACCAATTATTAATAGGATTTAATTTCTTCGGTACTAATTCCTCATTAACCTATACTTTTGCAGGCTCTTTTTCAAAATATTTAATTGAGAACTATGGTATTGATAAATTTAAGCAATTTTATTCAAATACTGATTTTATAAAAACTTATGGGATATCATCTGATTCTCTTATTTTAGAATATAGAACCTATCTCAAGAATCTGGAGATAGTTCGAAACGATGATATGGCTGATTATTATTTTGGCAGACTTTCAATCATTCAAAAAATATGTCCTCGCTCTATAGGCAATTTGCTAAGAAGGGGTTGGGAGCACGTTAGAGATAGTGAAGTTGAGAGAGCAAAATCTGTATTTTCAGAGGTAATAAACAAAGTACCCAATTATTCGGCAGTTATTGGATTAGCAGAATGTTTCGAAACTCAGGACTCAAATGCTAACTCTATCATTATGATTGAAAAATTCATTGATAGCTTTATCAATTCTACTTTTTATTATCTCTTAAAATTAAAATTAGCCGATTTATATTCAATAGAATCTGATTTTGCTAGAGCTTCAGGATTGTACTCAGAGTTAAGCCGTCAGAAACCAAGCATAAGTATTGATATTATCTCTCAATTAAGAATTAAACTGTTGGAAAATAATATTATCAGGGAATTTCTATTGACTGATGATTCGACTAAATTTAATATTCTTGTGAACCTGAATAAGACTGAATACTTTTATCCATCTATTCCAGTATTAATTAAATATGCGGAATCAACTGGTCAGGATTATAATCAGTTCATTAAAATATTCCATAAGACACAATTTATAACAGATTTTTATTCCTCCTATGCTATTTACAAATTATCAGAGTATATGATAATAAAATATGATTTTAAAAATGCCAGAAAGATGGCCGCACTTTCTAAACGATACAGGGAGATGGATCATTTTAATCTTTTATTACAGGATAATTTTGATAAGGCAGATTGGTTTTATTATAATGCAGAGGGATTTCTTCAAGAATTTAATACCGAGCAATAATTCTGAATTATGGAAAACAAAAATCACTATCGTAATGTAAAGAGGATAACCTACTTTTTAGGATTTATCACAATCGTTTTATGTGTTTATATACTTATTGCACTTAAAGCTATTTTAGTACCAATTACGATAGCCATATTTCTTACATTCTTCTTTCATCCAATTTTAAATTTTCTAAATCATAATCTAAAAATTCCAAAACCGATTGCATTAATTCTGATCTTAATTTTCAACTTTGGTGTGTTTTACTTGTTGGGATTATTAATTGCATCAAATGTTATGGGTTTTTCTCAAAAGGCAGAATTTTATGCACAAAACCTAGGAACTTTTTTAGGCTCATTACTCCAGCCATTTAATATAACCCTAACCGAGTTTGCAAACTATTTGAATGTACAGATAGAAACACTTGATACAACTTCAGTGATGCGTGAGGTATTTAACACGGGAATATTACAAAGTATATTTTCATCTTTTTCATCTATGCTTGGCGATTTTGTAATAGTAATGATGTTCTGGATATTTATGATTATGGGTAAAGATAAATTTGATGACAGGCTGCGATTAGCTTTCACAAAAAATCCGTCTTATGTTGATGATAATATGAAAGCTATTAACCTGCAATTACAATCATACATATTATACAAAACTCTTATTAGCTTCATTACCGGTGCAGCATTTACAATTATATTATTAATATATAATATAGATTTCGCTTTGTTCTGGGGCTTCCTTGCGTTTATGTTAAATTTTATCCCTAACATTGGTTCACTTCTGGCTACCGTTTTTCCAATAATCATATCACTTCTGGAATATGGATTGGGTTTTACATCAATATCTTTGGTTGGTTTATTGGTTGCAGTTCAATTTATTTTGGGAAATATTGTGGAACCAAAATTTCTTGGTGAGAAAATGGATTTGAGCCCTGTCTTTGTTCTCTTCTCTTTATTCTTTTGGGGATGGGTTTGGGGTATTGTCGGTATGTTTCTGGCTGTTCCTATTGCTGCTATGGTAAAAATATTTTGTAGTAATTTAGAGTCGCTGCAGCCCATTGCTGTTTTGATTGGCACAAATAAAAAAAATAAAGAGACTACAAAAGGTAAATGACCTCATTAAATTTTTCCTATGAAATTGAGCACCTTAAATTTCTGAAAATCTTTTCAGATGTGGCTGTAGAATCCGGACAAGAATTATTTATAGTAGGTGGATTTGTCAGGGATCTCATACTAAAAAGAAGCAGTAATGAAATTGATTTTCTTGTAGTTGGTAACGGACCAGAGTTCGCTTCGCTGGCTGCGAATAGGCTTGGAGTAAAAGATGTAAGTTTATTCAGAAACTTTGGCACTGCGCACTTTATGTATGATGATTACGAGATTGAATTTGTCGGAGCAAGAAAAGAATCCTACAATAGAGGCAGCAGAAAACCCATTGTTGAGGATGGTACATTTGAAGATGATATTAAGCGCAGAGATTTTACGATAAACACACTTGCGATATCTCTTAACAAACATGATTATGGTAAACTGATCGATACGTATAACGGCATTACTGACATTGAAAATAAAATCATCCGGACGCCGCTTGATCCTTTTATTACATTTGATGATGATCCACTAAGGATTTTACGAGCATTCAGATTTGCAACTCAGCTTCAGTTTGAAGTACATCAATCTTTGATTAACTCTGCAAAGGAAATGCGGGAAAGATTAAAAATTGTTTCGCAGGAAAGAATATCTGATGAGTTTTTTAAAATTCTTGCATCTCAAAAACCTTCTACAGGATTGAAACTTCTATTTTTCTCTGGAGTGATGGAAGTGATTTTTCCGGAAATATCAAAACTTGCAGGCGTTGAACAACGACATGATTATCACCATAAAGATGTTTTTTTTCACACCTGCCAGGTAGTCGATAATATAGCAGTTAATACAGAAAATGTATGGCTTCGATTTGCAGCTTTGGTTCACGATATAGCTAAACCTGCTACTAAAAAATTTATTGATGGAACGGGCTGGACTTTTCACGGGCATGAAGAAATGGGTGCACGAATGCTGAAAAGTATTTTTAAAAGAATGAAACTGTCAATGAATAAATTAGATTATGTTGAAACACTCGTTCGACTGCATCTCAGACCGATTGCACTGGCTAAAGAGGACGTTACTGATTCAGCTATCAGAAGGCTGATAGTCTCAGCCGGCGAATATCTCGATGATTTGATAACGTTGTGCAGGGCTGATATTACAAGCAAGAACCCTGATAAAGTATCACAGTATCTTAAAAATTATGATAATGTTATGCAAAAAGTATTGGATGTTCAGGAAAGAGATAAACTAAGAGCATTTCAATCACCTGTTAGCGGCGAGGTTATAATGGAAGTCTGCAATCTGAAGCCATCTAAAAAAGTTGGTGAGATTAAAGAGGCAATTGAAGAAGCTATTCTTGATGGTAAAATAGGCAATAACTTTGAAGAGGCTTATAGTTATCTTTTTGAAATTAAAGATCAGTTACTAAAGCAATGATATCTGATTATAATTTAAATCTTACTCCTACCACATATTTCTTTTCATTCAATAAATAATTTTGCCTCTGCATTCCTATATAAAAATCAACCGGTAAATCCACAGAATTATTCAAACTCATTTGAGCCGGATAATTTAGGGAGTTAAAACTATCTGATTGTTTAAAACCAACCTTAGTTGAATCATCTTCAGTCTTATTCTCTTTTTTATCTTTCATCAAAGCATAAACTATAATCCCAACAATCACTACTCCGCCAACAATGTAAAGCATTGAGTCATCAGAGTTATCCACCTGTGTTGTTCCGGTACCACCCCCACCGCCAATATCGTCGTTGATGCTGAAAACACTTTGAGCGTTCAGTTCTGTTCCTGTAATTATAAATGCAAACAGAATTATATATATAAATTGTGACAATCCGGAAATAATCGATTTCATATTAAACCTTCCAATAATTTTATTAGACAATTATAAAATAGGCTGAACACATGGCAAATTGCAACTAAAAAATTGCACCCGCAATTGTGTTATTTAGTACAAAAAGTTAATAATCAGCCATATATCTTTCATTAAGAGATATTATATTTATTTTTACATGTGATAGAAACATTTTTTTACCGTATATGTATTTATAATACCACTTATCTATTAAATAATTTTGAAAAATATAACTATACTATTTTTGGTTCGGCATAACCGTCATTTTATTGACATATTACAAACTGGTAACAGATAAAACGGAGATTTAATAATGCGAATTCTTTTAACCCTTCTTTTTACATTTACACTTTTTCAGTCCGCTTACTCACAGAACCAGCTTTCTTTAGAGGATGCAATCCGGATAGCATTACAGAAAAATACTACTCTAAATCAATTTGATAATAGTATTGCAACATATGAATCATCCAAACTGGCAGCATTCGGAAATTTTCTTCCATCACTGAGTGCATCCGGTAGCTGGGACTGGAGCCGTAACGAAAATGCAGCTCGGAAAATTAATATAGATGGATTGGATGTTGACGTACCCGAAAGTACAAGTGAAACAAGAACATATGGAGTTGGTGTTAACTCCAGTCTGGTTTTATTTGATGGACTTTCAAATTTTGCAAATCTTTCTCAAAGCACAAAGGAACTTGAGTCAGCTAAATTAATTTTAGGCAGGTTAAAACAGGAAGTCGTATTTCAAACAATAAGTCTTTATTATTCTGTCGTTGAAATAGAGCAACTACTGAATGTGAGAAATGAAGATGTAAAACAACAGCAAAAAACTCTTGAAACAATTGAGGAAAGAAACAGACTTGGTGCTGTAACTCTTGCAGATGTTTATCAGCAGCAGGTTCAGCTAGGCAATGCTGAACTGGAGGTGATTCGTACACAGAATAACCTTGAAATTGCAAAAAGTAATTTGCTTTATTATTTAGGACTGGATGTATTAGAGAATGTAGAGTTTGCCAAGGATTTATCTAACGAAGAAAAACTAAGTATTAAAACGGATATAGAAGCTGATTATAAAATGATATCGGAACTGGTAGACCAGGCTATAAATTCAAGAAAAGATTTTATTAGCAAGCAGCTTGATTTAGAAAGTGCTTACGATGGAGTTACAATTGCCAGGTCAGGGCACCTTCCAAGATTAACAGGCGGTGCAAGTTTTGGAAGTTCCGCAAATACATTCGACAATTTATTTGAATCCAAGCGATATAGTGCCGGATTAACCCTGAGCATTCCAATATTTTCCGGATTCAGTGTAAGCAATCAGGTGCAGTTCGCTGAAGTTCGTGCTATGAATACAGAATTAGAATTAAATGATCTTGAAAGAAAAATAAAACAGGATATCCAACAGTCATTATTAGATTTACAAGCCGCTACAAAAGCCCTGATTGTAAGTGAAAAAAATGTTAACGCTGCGGAGGAAAATCTTAAGATAGAGCGTGAAAAATATTCATTGGGCGCCGGTAAACTTCTTGATGTACTTATTGCAAATACTTTTTTTACAAATGCTCAAACAAATTTTATTAATAATCAATTTAATTATATCAGATTAAGCGAACAGCTTAAATATAATTTAGGCATTTTAGATCATACCTTGTATGAATAATTTATATTAAGGAGAATATTCTGATGGCAAACGGTAAAAAGAATAAATCAAAAAAGAAAATCATTATCTTCGGTGGATTAGGATTACTTGTGTTAATCTTAATTATTATAGCTTTCGCAGGCGGCGGTAAGGAAGATATAATAGCTGTTCAAACTGAAAAAGTTTTAAAAAGAACAATAACACAGTTTGTTACAGCTACTGGTAAAATTAACCCCGAGTTTAGGGTTGTAATAACACCTGAAGTAACAGGTGAAATAGTTGAACTTCCGGTAAAAGAAGGTGACAGAGTTAAAAAAGGTGCGTTACTTATCAGGATTAAGGGCGACCAGTACCAGGCTCAGAAAGAAAGATTGGAAGCTACTTTAATGTCTGCTGAGGCAAATTTGAAGATCCGTGAAGCCGAGCTAAACAGGGTAACATCTGATTTTAACAGGGTAAAGGAATTACAGGGTAAAGGTTTGGCAAGTGATGCTGAATTTGAGCTATCTCAAAGTAATTATCTTACAACCAAAGCTTCCTACGAATCTGCAGAAGCCTCTGTACTGCAAAGTAAAGCTTCGCTCAAGGAAATACTTGACCAGCTTCACAAAACAAGAATCCTTTCGCCAATGGATGGTACTGTAACTCAGCTTAATGTAGAGATAGGTGAAAGAGTTCTCGGAAGCAACTTTACTCAGGGAACAAATATTATGACCATTTCAGACCTGGGCAATATTGAAGCAGTTGTTGATGTAGATGAAAATGATGTGGTACTTGTAACTATTGGTGATACAGCTAAAATAAAAGTTGATGCTTTCGGAGAAAAAATATTTACAGGAACTGTAACTCAAATTGGTAACAGTGCTATTACAGCAGGTCTTGGCACACAGCAGGAGGTAGTTAACTTTGAAGTTAAAATTAAACTCCTTGAACCTGACGATGCATTACGTCCGGGAATGTCCTGCAATGCAGATATTGAAACCGAAACTGTTACAGATGTTTTAAGCGTCCCAATTCAAAGTGTAACTGCAAGGACGGATCTGAAGAAAGAAGCAGTACCTGATGAAAATAATGAGGATGATGCTGCCTCGGGCAGAAAACAAAAATTTGATAAACCAAAAGAAATTGTTTTTATAGTAAAAAACGGAGCCGCTGAATCCGTTGAAGTTGAAACCGGAATAAGTGATGACAATTATATAGAAGTTAAGAGTGGACTTGAAGTCAATGAGGATGTTGTTTCAGGCAGTTACCGTGCAATCTCAAGAGAATTGAATGAGGGCAGCAAGGTAAGAGTTGAGAATAGGGATAATCAGAAAAACAGAACTGACATCAGTAAAACGGAATAAAAATGAACATCATAAACATTGAGCACATTGCGAAGATATATCAGGTTGGAACTGAAGAAGTCCATGCTTTAAGGGATGTGTCGGTAAGGATTGATAAGAATGAGTATGTTGCTATTATGGGACCTTCAGGCTCAGGTAAATCCACCTTAATGAATATGCTGGGTTGCCTGGATACACCTACTTCCGGTATTTATCAGTTCACCGGCATAAATGTAAGTGATATGACTGACAATGATCTCGCAAATATCAGAAACAAGGAAATCGGTTTTGTATTTCAGACATTTAATCTTCTGGCAAGATCCGATGCCGTTCATAATGTAGAATTACCATTGATCTATGCTGGAATTTCTTATCGTGAAAGAAGAGAACGTGCAGAACAAGCTTTAATTGATGTTGGACTACAGGATCGAATGCATCATAAACCAAATGAATTATCCGGCGGTCAGCGGCAGCGAGTAGCCATTGCCAGAGCAATTGTAACTAAGCCCTCAATTATTCTTGCTGACGAACCAACAGGTAACCTTGATTCTAAAACAGGTGAAGAAATCATGGTGCTTTTTCATGAAATACATTCAAAAGGTAATACAATAATTCTGGTTACTCACGAAGAGTATATTGCCGAACACGCAGCCCGTATTGTCAGATTAAAGGATGGATTAATTGAAGCCGATGAAAATGTTAAGAAAAGATATATACCGAATGCTAAAATGATTAACCAGTAATCAATTCAAGAAATTATTATGAGAGCAATATTATTTGAACTTAAAGAAGGACTTGCAATTGCACTTAGAGCAATAAGGGCAAACAAAATTCGTTCTGCTTTAACTATGCTGGGCATAATCATAGGTATTACTGTTGTCGTTACTATGTCAACCGCAATTAAAGGGATTGACAATTCATTTCAGGACGGGATAAGTGCTCTTGGTTCTGATGTTTTATATATTGACAGGTGGGCATGGTTTACCAATGTGGAATGGTGGAGAATGCGAAACAGAAAAAATATAGAATTATCCGATTTTGAAAAATTTAAGCAAATGGCAAAGTTGCCAATTGCCGTTGCTCCGGTTCTTAACACTTTTCAGACTGTAAAATTTGGTGAAAAAAGAGTGGAGGGAATTAATGTAAATGGCTCAAATGCCGATTACGTAAAAACTACTAATTTTACTTTTGATCAGGGAAGATTTTACTCTGAAACTGAAAGTAATGCTTCAAGACATGTTGCTGTTATCGGAAGTGAAATTGCAAAACAATTATTTCCAAGAGGTGATGCATTAGATAAAACCATTAAGATTGGTATAGCCAACTTTAAAGTGGTTGGTGTATTATCAGAACAGGGTAGTTTTATTCTTGGTCCCTGGAATCCGGATAACCAGGTATTTATACCAATTGGTGCTATATATAAAAATTTCATTGCAAGAAGCCGTGGATCAGTTACAATCAATGTCAGAGCTCCTAACCCAGCATTAATTGATGATACAAAATCAGAAGCAATTGGTGTAATGAGAAAAATAAGAGGTCTCTCGCACTATGATGAGGATGATTTTTCCGTTAATCAGCAGGAAGGATTGACTGATAGTTATAATTCTATTGTGGGTGTAATACAAATAGCAGGTTTGTTTATTACAGGATTATCATTGTTTGTTGGTGCAATAGGAATTATGAATATTATGTTTGTTTCTGTAAGGGAGCGTACGAAGGAGATAGGACTCAGAAAAGCAATCGGTGCTAAAAGAAGAACAATACTTGCACAGTTTCTTCTTGAGTCTTCAGTAATATGTCTTGTTGGTGGTTTAATTGGATTACTGGCGGCAATATTATTAAGCATGTTAGTAAATCAATTTATACCAACATCAATACAAATTGATGCCGTAATTATAGCAATAGGCGTTTCACTAATTACCGGGATAGTTTCCGGAATAGCACCTGCTTACACCGCAGCAAAAATGGACCCTGTTGAAGCTTTGAGGTATGAATAGATGAACTTAACACAAACATTTGCATTATCTTTACAATCTATAAAGAATAATAAGCTTAGAACATCATTAACCATTCTTGGTATAGTGGTTGGTATATTTTCTATCATTGTTATTATGACCGTAATTACAATGCTCCAGAGTAGTATAGAAAGTGGGCTCTCGCAATTAAGCAAAAACACTTTTCAGATTCAAAAACATGATCCAACTGTTGGCGGAGGCGGTCATCGACGGGACAGAGGCAGAAAAGATATCAGGATTGAAGAAGCTTACCGGCTTAGAGAATTGTTAACTCAGGCAAAGTATGTGGGAGCAGAGCAATGGCAATTTGGAAAAATTGTAAAATTCGGTAACATCGAAACCAACCCGAACATCCAGGTTGCAGGTATAACAATCGATGCTATGAATACAAACAACTGGATAGTAGCGGAAGGTCGATCACTCCGCCAAAATGATATTGAGTACTCACGAAATGTTTGTATAATGGGTCAGGATGTGGTCAATAAATTATTCCCTAATATTAATCCTATCGGTCAAACTGTTAGAGTAGACGGTAGACCTTTCCAGGTAATTGGAATACTTGAGCAGCAACCTTCACTATTTGGACAAAGCCGCGACAATTATATTATTATTCCCATCACATCATGGCAGTCAATGTTCGGTAAATATGCTCATAGTGTTAATATTACTGTAATGTCTCACGGAAAAGAAGATTATAATGATTTGATTGAATCAGCAATTGGTCATTTCAGACAGATCAGAAAAAATGCACCCGGTGAACCAACTGATTTTTATATTTATAGTAATGAATCCATGATTGGACAGGTAAATGATATAACAGGACCGATAAAAATAGGTGCACTTGCTGTTTCGGTTATTGCTTTAATTGCTGCCGGAGTTGGTATAATGAATATAATGCTTGTCTCAGTAACTGAAAGAACCAGGGAAATTGGAATCCGCAAAGCCGTTGGAGCTAGAAAGTCTCACATACTAACCCAATTTTTAATTGAAGCTATAATCCTGTGTGTTATCGGTGGAATCATTGGAATTCTTCTTGGGGTGGGCATCGGAAATTTTGCGGGAAGTTTTCTAGAAGCTCAAAGTGCTATACCTTATGATTGGGTAATAATTGGAATTACACTCTGTGTTATCGTTGGTGTTATATTTGGGACGTACCCGGCATATAAAGCAGCTAACCTCGATCCTATTGAGGCACTTAGATATGAGTAATATTATTAAAAATTCATATCAACCTGGAAACTTATTCTGTTATCTAAATTATCCGGTATAAGGTTGTTACCTGAACTCAGTGTTTCTTCTTTTGGTTTATAAGTTTCCGAATACTTAAGTGAAAGTGTAAGGAATCTCAATACCTTATAACGTACAAGAAAGTACCATCTTAACCCTTCCCCGTACATGGCTAAATTGGTCATAACTCCTGTAAGATCATTCTCGTATTCATAAACTGCAGAATTGAATGAATCAGTTTTGAAGAAGATCATTCTTCCATATAGTACTAACTCATTAAGCGGTGTATAACGAACATCCTGGAAAAATAAATATCCATCTTCCTTTATCCCGCTTGAATTTATTCTGAAATAATTATATTCAGCTCTGCTTCTTAATCTGATATTCTTTGAAGGGATATGTGATACTTCAAACCGTACCGATTGTCTGAGTCTTTTTGTAACCTGTCTTAAATCCTCCAGGGTTTGGGATACATCTTTATTTTCATATTTGAATCGCATTTTTGTTTCAACATTTGTAAATGGTTTTGATGTAAGTTCAGATAGAACTTCATCACCATCAGAAGGACTTACATTTGTAAAAGTACGGTAAGGAAATTTAAATTGATCATAATAAAAATTCAGAATGCCTATAGGAGTTCGCCATCTAAAACCAGTATAAAACCCAACTTCATTATTAGTTGCTCCGGCTCTTTCACCAAATCCGCTACCTTTGTAATTCGAATAATTACCGGGATAATTTCTAAAAGTAGTTATTAATGAAAAATTTCTTGTTACCGAAAATTGAAGGCCGTTAATAGATGCAACAGAAGTCTGATCGTAAGTAATTTCACCAAAGAAGTTCAAATCATCAAGTACCAGATTGTAGAAAGAAGAAATGTAACTAAAATCATCACCGTTAAGTCCCATTCCCGTGGAAGACTGTATCGGGTGACTTAGATTAACTTTGTAGGCTAATATGCCAATGTGAACAGAAGTAACCGGGTTATATTGTACGACTCCGCCAAAAATTTTTTCCTCAGCTGAATTAATTCTATTTATTTCATTTTCAGTTCTGTGGTATCCATCTAACGGTCGAGAAGTGATAGTTCCTATCGTACTGTCAATGCTTGCATCAAATTTATTTTGTGAATAAAAAGCTGTAAATATAAGATTATCATACTGAATTGATGTGGCACCTCCGCGTAAAAAATTTACTTCAGTTGAGCTGGTATATGGACGAAGTCCTCTTGAATTTTTCGTTGCAGGAAAAATCGCATCACTGCTTTTTGAAATCGGGTAAGGACTCCACAAAGCCAAACCCTGACCGAATTCAAGCAAATAATCGCCGAGCACAGCAGTTTTAATAAATCCAATATCTCGGATCATCAGATGATAGGATGCGAAATCCATATAAGATTTTTCACCAGGATCTTTTTCAGTCAGAATACCAATCTGATAATTATTATTCTGCTTCACTAATAACCTGTTATAGCTTTTTATTTTTGAACCAGCATATCTATTCTCAATAAAACCTCTTCGTGATTGTAAATCATTAGTAGTTCTGCTCCTTAAATTGATGCGAATGTCTGATAGATTTGGTACTGGTAATCTATCCCGTGGAGGCTCAGAAATATCCGGAATTTGTTTTCGAATAACTGTAACGAATGGTAGAATATTTTCAATTTTATCTTTAGGCAGATCTCTAATAGCAAATAATTCATGTACTGAAAAAAATGAACCGAACTTATTTCTATGATCTATTATCAAATTGGCAGAATGAATATCAATCAATGGAAGATTTAACAATTCAGTAAGACCGGCGTTATTAATATCAATTGGATTGTTGATAAGATATTCAAATCTATCGAATAATTCCGCATTATCAGATTCTTCACTTACTTCTTCGATTAGCTTTTCAAGCATATCGTCTATACTCAGATACGTGGTGTCGGATTGTGAATAGGGTGATTCAATCAGTATTAAAAATAATATAATTGTTAGTACTGTGTTTAGTTTCACTTTATTGAATTCCTAGATAGTCTTTGATCATTTTAGTTTTACTTTTTTCTTTATCAAAACTAATTATAATACCAGCCTGATGGGTCAATCCAAGGTCAGCATGAGAAAAGAATGCGTAATCCAGACTAAATATAGAATAATTTATTCCAACACCAGCCGAGTATCTTGAAGGTTGATTTGAAAAACCGGAACGAAGTGAGAGATACTCAATTATTTCATAGTCAACACCAAACTGAATAGAAGGATTATACCTTATATCCTTTTCTACTGAGAAGTTTAGTGAGAATGCATCAATAAAATCATGGCTTAAACCAAAATTAAAAATGGTAGGAATCTGATCATCCTCATTTGCAAGTGTGCTTCTGTTAATATTATGAATAAAAAAACCTATCCGGAAATCCCGGGTTATATAGGTTAGACCACCCAAATTAAAATAGAATGATCCACTATTTCCATAACCTTTAATAGAAAATGTATGATAGTTTATTCCGATACCACCAAAGAATTTATTTTCATAATTGTATGAATAGCCAAAAATAATTTTTGATTCGCGGTACAATTCAAATCCGTACGTCATTCCTCCAATTGCAAAAGATCCGAATGATGTTGGTTCATGGTATGCAAGATATCCATTAGCCAGTTCCGGAATTCCAAATGGAGCAGGGGAGTAGTAAACCCCGATTTCCCTCCAGTTCAGTTGTGACAGTCCGGCGGGATTACTAAAAATGGAAAAAACATCATTGCTTAATGCAACATCTGAATTTGCTAATGATATCTGTTTTGCACCCGGATTGTATTGTGCATAGCTAACAAAAATAATTTGCAGTAAAATTATTACCGGTATAATTAAGTTTTTCATAGCAGACAAAAGTTTGTTGTCCGATTATATCTATTTTCATATATTAAATCAACAAAAAGAATAAAAGTATTTAAATGAAAATCATAATATTTATTGTCCTGTTATTATCAGGTATCGGCTACTCCCAGGAGCTTAATTGTAACGTAATTGTAAATTATGAAAGCCTGCCTGTTAATAACCGTGAATTGCTAACCGGATTCGCAAATGCGGTGGAATCATATATGAACACAACCCAGTTCACAGGTTCCGGATGGGGTCAGAAAATTGATTGCTCAATCAATATTTTTTTTACAAGTGCTACCGGCGATGTTGATTATGCCGCCCAGGTTGTAATTGTAAGTACCCGCCCGGTATTAAATTCCGAACGGCAATCCCCGATACTAACAATTAACGATCCTGTATGGAGTTTCCGATATGAGAAAAATCAGGCATTATATTCACAGTCATCATTCGAACCGCTTACAGGTTTTTTAGATTTTTATGCTAACTTAATTATAGGCTTTGATACTGAAACATTTGAACAACTCGGTGGAAATCCTTTTTTCAGGAAAGCATTTGATATAGTTAATTTGGGTAATTCAAGTTCTTACTCGAGAGGCTGGGAAAGAAATAATGCTTCTTACTCCCGGTGGGGAATTTGTGAAGATTTACTGAGCGATAAATACCGGTCATTCAGAGAAACTTTTTTTACTTACCATTATGGTATTGATGAATTGCAGTTTAATAAAAGTTCTGCTCAGCAAAAAATAGTTGAGTTGATCAATAACCTTGATGAAATGAAAACGAGAACAGATATTAACAGCGTACTGATAAGAACTTTCTTTGATTCAAAGTACGGTGAGATTATTGATATACTTAATGACTATCCTGACGATCAGATAATTGCTATGCTAAAAAGAATTGATCCGTCACATTCAGCCAGGTATGATGAGATGTATAAATCCAGACCCTGATTAAAACTTATATTCCCATACACGGTAAGTTTTATATTTTTTACCGCCCATAACATTGGCGCCGCGTATCATCATATCATTGTCTTCAAGAATCCAGCTTGCTTCTCCAAGGTCAATTCCAATATCATGAGCACGGTTTACAATCTCCCAATAAAATACTGAATCCAATCCTTTTTTCTGAAATTCAGGAATAATACCAAGCGTAATAATTCTGGACCATTTAATTTTTTTCTTTTGTGTAAATAGTTTCAAAAAATTAAATGGCAACAATCTGCCGTTCATGCTTTTAAAAATTTCATTATAATCCAGCATTACAAGTGGAAATCCAACTAGCTTACCTTCAATTTCACCGAACAAAACTAAGGACGGCTCAACCAAAGGTTTAA
>JAWOIK010000357.1:0-2614 GCA_046484705.1 Ignavibacteriaceae bacterium
AAATAAAAAAGGTGGATCCGGAAACTTATTTTATTCAGGATGGAGTTTTTACCACCTGTGATGATGAATGCCCTCACTTTCATTTTTATGCAAGTAAGATGAAAGTAATTCATAAAGAACAGCTTGTAGCTGAATGGATATGGCTTCACTTCGGAGGTGTTCCTTTTCCGGTTCCGCTGCCGTTCGGAGTATTCCCAATTGAATCCGGCAGAAGGTCGGGTCTGATTGCTCCGGCATTTGGTCAGAGTGGTGCTTATGGCCCTTACTTTTCCCGGTTCGGATATTTCTGGGCAATTAGTGATTATATGGATCTGAATGCAACCGGAGATTATTATACGAGAGGAAGCTGGGCTGCCGAATCAAGATTCCGTTACACTAAAAGATATGATTATACAGGAACATTTTCCGGGAGGTATGAAACTCTTGTACTGGGTGAATCTACCGATCCTTCTTTTTCAGAAAATATCCGGTGGGAATTAAACTGGACCCACAATCAGAATTTCACACCAACTATGAGAATGGATGCAAACCTAAGATTTGCATCAGGAAGAAATTTGCTTAACCAGGTTGATCTTAATCAATATCTTACAAATGAAATTAATTCCAGTGCTACATTAAATAAAACGTGGGAGGAATCAGGTACAAATTTAACTCTTGGTTACAGCAGAAGACAAACTTTTGAAACAAATGATATTCACGAGATACTTCCCAGCCTTTCGTTTTCAAAATCACAATTCTATCCATTCAAAAGTAAAAACATCGGAAGCGATGAATCCTGGTACGAATTACTCGGATTCAGTTATAACAGTCAGCTTCAGAACCGCAGGACAAAGACGGGTGGTGATTTAAGAACCAGGGCAGGAATTCAGCATAATATAAGTACAGGTGCTTCACCTAAAATAGGTTATTTCAGTATATCACCTAATATCAGTTACCAGGAACGATGGTATAATAAAAGAATAGACAGATATTCTGTAATCGGATCACTGGGACAGGATTCAGTTATCACAAATGATAAGAATGAAATTAATTTTTTAAGAACTTTTAATGCACGTGTATCAGCTTCTACAAAATTTTACGGAATGTTCCAGCCGAATGCACTTGGAGTTGCTGCCATAAGACATACGGTTAATCCTTCAATATCATATAACTTCACTCCTGATTTCTCAAGACCATTCTGGGGTTATTATGATTCTTACATTAATTCTGCCGGCGAAGAGGTTATATATAATAAATATGAAAGAGAAATTTTTGGCGGTGCATCAAGAGGTGAAACACAAAGCATATCGTTTTCTGTTTCAAATTTATTTGAAATGAAAACCGTTGTTGATCCCACAGATACAACTTCTAAGGCTGATAAAATTCAATTGTTAAACTTAAACGCAAGCACAAATTATAATTTTGCCGCTGATAGCCTGCGCCTGTCCGATTTAAATGTTACCTACAGAACCCAGATAGGAACATTCCTCAATTTTTCAGGCGGAACAAATTTTACTTTTTATGATATTGATTCTGCAGCAAGAAGGATTAACCGGTTTCTTATTGATGAAGGAAAAGGTTTGATGAGAATGACAAATTTTAATATCTCTCTTTCTACATCAATATCAGGCGAAAGATTGTCATCTGCCGGTGAAAAAACACCTTCCGAATCTTATCCGGAAGATCAGATGATGGGGCAGACATATAATAATGGATACCAGGGAATTTATGGCGGCAGAGAAATGGATCCGGATTTTGCCATTCCATGGAGTTTATCGCTTAATTATAATTTTTCGGAAAATAGAAATAATCCTAATAACATTTTCAAATCTTCAAACATTAGCGGGAGTCTCGACTTTAATTTAACACCGGCATGGAAATTTTCTGTTGCTGCTAATTATGATCTGGTCAGAAAAGAATTTGCTGCTCCTCAGGTAAGAATTTCAAGAGACCTTCATTGCTGGATAATGAACTTTACTTGGAATCCGATTGGAGTTGTGCGTGGATACTACCTTGAAATCAGGGTAAAAGCTCCGCAGCTTCAGGATATAAAAGTAACAAAACGCGATCAGTTTTATGAAGGACGGTAACAAATGAATCATTACATTATCGATGGTAACAACCTTATAGGCAAAATGAAGGATTTAAGGAATAAGGATAATCAGTTTGTCCGCGAGAAGGCAGCCTTTGTTCTCGAAAGATATTTTGCTTCCCGAAAAGCCAAAGTAACACTTCATTTTGATGGTTTTGCCAATCTTTCGATTAAAGTTTCAGGCATTAAAATTATTTATTCTGAAAGCAGAACTGCTGATGAAAAAATTAAGCAGGAGATTGAAAGAACAAAGAACAGAAAATCCATTACGCTTGTTTCATCCGATAATAACCTAAGGGAATTTGCCAGGGTTTGCAGTTGCTCAGTAAAGAGCAGCGAGGATTTTCTGAACGAAATTCAGTCAGCC
The DNA here is from genome assembly GCA_046484705.1 of Ignavibacteriaceae bacterium. Classification (GTDB taxonomy): domain Bacteria; phylum Bacteroidota; class Ignavibacteria; order Ignavibacteriales; family Ignavibacteriaceae; genus JAGXRK01. The sequence continues at coordinate 2,439 of JAWOIK010000357.1, forward strand.
GGAAATCAGGATGATGAGAACAGGATTATTGAGTCGATGAATAATACGGATGAGTTTAAAAAAATATTCGGTGTGGATTAATTATTAAATTAATTCCGAAATAATTTGCTTCGTACAAAATTAAATTGCTATTATTGACACAATAATTTCATTCAAATAAATTCCCGGAGGTTTAG
>JAWOIK010000010.1:0-6129 GCA_046484705.1 Ignavibacteriaceae bacterium
GAATTAAAAATGTAGTTGCGGTTTCAGGAACTGCTTTGACCGATGATCAGGCTCAACTGCTTTCACGTTATACTAAAAATGTTGTATTAATTTTTGATTCTGATACTGCGGGTATAAATGCTTCCATGAGAAGTATAGAAATTTTATTGAAAAAGGATTTTGATATAAAAATTGTTTCGCTTCCTAAAGGTGAGGACCCGGATTCCTATGTTCAGAAATTCGGGAAAGATGAATTTGAAGAAATAATTAAAAGCGCAGAAAACTTTCTTGAATATCAAACCCTGTATTATGAAAACCAGGGAATGTTTAATGATCCGGCAACAACTGTTGAAGCAATACGGGATCTTGTAAAACCTGTAGCTTTGATTGAAGATGAACTAAAAAGGAATGTGCTAATTAAAAATATAGCGCGAAAGTTTAATCTTCGGGAAAAGCTAATTGAAGCTGAGTTAAATCAGGCAATCTCTGTTTTAAAAAAACAGTCGCTGACAAAAATAAATCAGCTTAAGGAAAAGGATGTATTACCAAAAGATATATTTATTGATCATAACAAAAAGACAGCCCCGGCATTTGTTTATAATATTGAAAAGGAAATTATAAAACTGTTATTTGAAGGCGATAAAAATATTCTGGAATTAATCGTTCATCATATAAGGCCTGAAGACTTTTTGATTGAGATTAACGAGAAAATATTTGAAACCGTAAAAGAGATTTATGATGAAGACGGAAGTCTTCAGCCCGCACACTTAATCGCAAAATATGTTGATGAGAATATTCAGACATACCTGAGGGAAATTACTATTGAAGAGTACACCATAAGTCCTAACTGGGATGAATATACGGTGAATAAAATGAAGGAAACCAGTTCAAAAAGATATGTGAAAGATCTTATTATAAAACTAAAACAGATGCAGATTGAAGAGCAGATAAAAAATAACCGGCTGCTTATTGATGAAGCTGCATCGCCCGATGAAGAATTGAAACTGTTGAAAATGAATAATGAACTTGAATTGGAAAAAAGAAGAATAAGGGAAGAACTGAGCAAATAGAATAAGCCTAAAATAATTGAGTGTGTTTTTCACTGAAACGATTGGCTGAGAAAGATCTGCTATTATTGAATTTCCAGAGGCGCCAAATAAAAAATGAGAAAAACTATTCTAACCAAATCCAGCATCTATTTTTTCTTAAAAAAATTACTAACTTACGGCTGTCATTTTTCTCACTATGGAAATATTAATCGCATTACAAAAGCTGGCTGAGGGCAATAATCAGCGTTCTGAAGAGACAAACTTTCTCATCGAGAAAAGTTTTCTATTGGCTGCAAGTTACCTTTCTATTAATCACAAAAAGATATTCACGCTTCTGCAAAAAGGAGAATATTCCATTAACGAAATTGCAGTTGATGCAATTTCAACTTTATTCATAACTGATGATGAAAAGGACCTTACCCCGCTTGCAACAGCATTTGTTAAATGGACCCCAAAAATTAAAACCGAAAATGACGCTTCATTTTTCTTAAATAAAGTTGTTTCGGGCAGAGTTGAGCAGCATATTTTCAGTCTGCTTCGCGAGTATGATCCATTCTTTTCAAAAATTTTAGACTCTGTAAATTATTTAATTAAAACAGGCGGATATAAAAAAATATCGCTTGCCGGTAAAACATTTATTGTCAATAATGAAGTAACAGAAATCTGTGGAAATATTATATCACGGGAAGAAATAGAAACAATTCCTGTTTCCTTACTTATAGATAAGAAAAAATTATTGCCTTCTGTTTTTAATTACATTTGTGATTCAACTGATTTTATCCCGGCAATTCCATTAAATGATCTGATCTACAGACTTAAGCATATTAACTTTGCTGAATATTTAACACAGGATGATTCGGTTCAAATGAATGTTAAATTTGAACTTGCCCAGTACACTGATCTTGGATTTCAGGCAGCTAAAGAGAAACTGCAGCTTACTTACCTTGAAAAAGGCAAACTAAGTGAATTCGAAACTAAATGTATAGAACGAGCTTTAAAAGATATGTCGAATGATCTTCTGGATGGCGGTATAAATCCCGGTATGTTTAACTATTTAACTGTTTATATGAATAACCTTGAAAAAGAGTATTATCTTCAAAAATATAACAATATCCTTGAGTACCTCGTAAAGGTGATGAAATCTTCAATAGCGGAAAAATTTAAAAAATAAATTGATTATTTCCGGTATGGCTTTTTTTTCTTCTATTAAACCTATAGTTTCAAATGAGTTTTGTAAAATCAATTTAATGCAAGATGATAACTGAAAAAGACATATACAACTATATTTTCTTTCCGCACCTGGTTGATGAAGAAAAGAAAATAATAATGACGGAATCGGCTGATTATGCCGGGTTAATTGATATTTATAGGGAAATTAAATCTGGTTCAGAAAAAATTCCTGACCACGCAATCAAGAACAGTTTAGCAGCAAAAATAAGGCTGTATGATTACAACCGTTTTTTTCGTTTGAAAAATGTTGAGGGGGAAAAACCGAAAAGGAAAAGAGAATTCACTATACTTGCAGCAGCTTCTGAAGATGAAAAACCTTCCGTAACAGCAAAATCTTTTCTCGATGAGAAAAATCAATATCTTATCCGTATAGTTAAAACAAACGATAAAACAAAGATTTATTCTTTCTCCGCAAATGAACAGGAAATTAAAAACTTCAAATTAACCGTTTTGCCTTCCGGAAAGGAATTTTTAATGAATGATAATTCTGCCCCCCTTGAGATTGATGAAGACCTGATGATTGAGGAAGTTCAGCTTGAATTAATTTAGTGGAGAACTTACTTGCTTTACTAATCGTTGTTTTGAATGTTTTCTTATAAAATATAATCAAGCACTAAATTATATTTTAAACAACCTTAATAAAGCAGTATCCAAAGCAAAATCACTCTGAATTCAAATTCAACCCTTCTGTTTAGCTACAAACAAAGAATAATAATCACTAATTTTAAGTATGATCTTTACAGAAATTATTAAAAAGAAAAGAGATGGTTTATCTCTTTCTAATGAAGAAATAAGCTTCAGTGTTAACAATTACACTAACGGTAAAATACCCGATTACCAGTTTTCTGCTTTTTTAATGGCGGGATATTTAACCGGATTCACAAAAACTGAAACAACAGACCTAACAAAAGCTATGCTGCACAGTGGAAAGATTATTGATCTTTCTTCAATCCATGGTTTCAAAGTTGATAAACACTCAACAGGCGGAGTGGGAGATAAGACATCATTGATAATTGCTCCTGTTGCTGCGGCTGCCGGAGTATATGTTCCAATGATATCCGGTCGTGGATTAGGACATACAGGCGGTACTCTTGATAAACTTGAGTCAATACCTGGTTTCAGGACTGATCTCAATCTGAACAATTATAAAAAAGTACTTAAAAAATGCGGACTGGTACTGATAGGACAAACTAAAGAAATCGCACCTGCAGATAAACTGATATACTCTTTACGGGATGTAACCGCAACAGTTGAATCCATTCCATTAATAACCGCAAGTATAATGAGCAAAAAACTTGCTGAAGGAATTGATGCGCTAGTTCTGGATGTTAAAACCGGCAGTGGGGCTTTTATGAAAAAAAGGAAAGACGCAGAAGCACTGGCTCTTTCCTTATCAAATACAGCTAAAGCGTTTGGTAAAAAGTGTATCACTTTTATTACCGATATGAATCAGCCGCTTGGTAATTATATCGGCAACTGGCTGGAAGTTTATGAGTCTGCTGAAGTACTAAAAGGCAGAGTTAAAAACGATCTTTATGAACTTTCTATTTTATTGTCTGGGACAATGATCTTTCTGGGAAAAAAGGCCAAATCAATAGATGAAGGAAAATTAATCGCTATTCAAATGATTGAGTCAGGCAAAGCTTATAGTAAGTTTATCGAGATTGTAAAACTTCAGGGTGGCGATACAACTTACCTTGAAAATCCTGGTAAATATCCCTCATCAAAATTTATTATGAAACTTAAAGCCAAACAAAATGGTTATCTGACTAAAGTTGATAATTATCAAATTGGAATGGCGGCATTAGATCTTGGTGCAGGTAGATTAACAATGGATTACAAGATAGATCCCAAAGCAGGAATAGTTTTTAACTTTAAAATTGGAGACTATATCCATAAAGATGATATTATTGCTGAATTGTACACAGACAATAAATCGGGCATATTACTGGCACAAAACAGAATTGAATCTTCACTCAGATATTCAAAACAAAAAATCAAAAAAGCAAAGTTGATCAAAAAAATAATTAATCAATAAAATTGAATCAGATTAAAACCGGATTCCAGTTATTTAGTTCTGCCGGTTGATCTTCGGCTTTTTGTTTCAACAAATTAAGCATTTTATAGGGAATTCGTGCTGTAATTTTCTTATCTTAACAATTCTTTCAAATCAGAATAAACAATGAGGTTAATATGTTATTTATTTTTGCACTTTTAGCTGCTGTAGTTGCAGTTTTTGTATTCCGCAATGCAAAAAAGAGATTTAACAAGCAGGAAGCAACATTCTCTTTGGTTGCGGTTGTGGTTGCAGCTTTAATAGCAATCTCACAATTGTGGACGGTTGTACCTGCCGGTCACGTTGGAGTGGTGGACTTTTTTGGTGTAGTAAGTGATAATACACTTTATCCAGGGGTGAACCTTGTCAATCCCATGGCTAATGTTATAAAGTTTGATGCCCGAACTCAGGAAGTAAAAGAAGAAATGACTGTTCCGTCAAAAGAGGGTTTAACAGTTCAGCTTGAAATCAGTTTACTTTTCTCTTTAAGTTTTGAGAATGCTAATAAAATTTATAAAACTGTTGGTGAAGATTATGTTGAAAAAATACTTAAACCTCAGTTCCGCTCTGTAGTCAGAGGCGTAACTGCAAAATACGAAGCCCGATCACTTTACACTGCTGACAGGGAAAAGTTAGCCAAAGAAATTGAGACTGAATTAGCCACATTGGTTGGTCCACGAGGTATTACACTTGAAGCTGCACCAATGAGACAGATAAAACTTCCGGCAGGGTTAACCGCATCCATTGAGGAAAAATTGAAGTCCGAACAGGAAAGTCAGCGTATGCAGTTTATCCTTCAGAGAGAAACCCAGGAGGCGGAAAGAAAAAGAATTGAAGCACAGGGAATTGCAGATTTTCAGAATATTGTAGCTAAAGGAATCAGTGATCAGTTACTTAAATGGAAAGGAATTGAGGCAACAGAAAAACTTGCAAATTCAAGCAATTCCAAAGTTATAGTGATTGGTTCAGGTAAAGACGGATTACCAATCATTTTAGGTGGGAATTAATTGACCAATTGGTCAAGTAACTAAAGGATGACATCTTTACAGAGAGATGTCATCCTTACTTTCTGATACAAACACATACTAAATATTGTTTGTTTTATAAAAGATAAATGTTAATTTTGTACCCGTCAGTCATCTTTAGGAAATGATTATGTGGTCTACAATTGATGTATTAAATATCCTTCTACCGTTTTTCTATCTAACAACTTTTCTGATATATTTTTATGATTTTCAGAAAGGCGGAAGAAAATTTTTTCATTCTAAAAGATTATTTCTTTTTCTTACGCTTTTCCTGCATTTCGTTTATCTGTTGATGCGCACAATTGAGTTCGACCATCCTCCGATAACAAATGTATTTGAGATTTTTACTGTCCTAGCTTTCTCAATAAGCTTTTCATATTTCATACTTGAACTTGTTACAGACATCCGCGGAACAGGACCATTCATCATCATCATATCAATTCTGTTTCAGATCATTTCTTCTCTGTTCATTGAAGACCTCATTGAAGTTCGGGAAGTTCTAAGGAGCAATCTGCTTGGGTTCCACGTATTCAGTGCTTTACTTGGCTATTCGGGAATTACAATGGCTGCTGTATATGGATTCCTTTACCTGATTCTTTACAAGGATATTAAGCTCAACAAATTCGGATTGATATTTAACCGTCTGCCAAGCCTGGAAGTGCTTGAGAGGCTTAGTTTTTATTCTGCGGTTATTGGTTTTGTATTGCTGACGGTTACAATTCTTATAGGAATAATATGGCTGCCGAAGGCGTTTCCAGGCGGATTTTCATATACCGATCCTAAACTGATT
>JAWOIK010000144.1:0-7869 GCA_046484705.1 Ignavibacteriaceae bacterium
GCTCACCTTAAAGAAATTGCTGACCTTATTTTGATTTATCAAAATGAAAAGTTAGCTCAAAAAGAGATTAACGCTAAAGCAAAGAACCGACAATCTAACTGAGAATTATTGTGTGGAGTGAATTACTAATCATTTTAACATCCGCACTTGGAGCAGCCTACATCTTTACAGCCTTTGATGGAAAACACCGGGATGTAAAAAATGTCGGATTATTTACTCTTTTATGTATTGTTATTTTTCAATTTAACCTGTTCTTAGACTATAATAGCAACATATCATCCATCGTTTCTGAAGTACTATATCTCTCAATATTTTCACTGGTATTGACATTTCTTCTTTTAACTATTCGGAAGTTAAAGCCTGAATTTGCCAGATATCCGTACCCGATTGCATTTATTCCAGTTTTAATTGTAGTACTATATCCATTAATTATAGGTAATGAATCAATTATAAACTTAGTAGGACAACTATTACAACTTGCCGGGTTGTTGACACTTTTGTTATTGATACTCAGTCATCTTGAACTAAGTCGTATAATTCTGACAACTTCCATTTCATTCATTTTATTTTTGTCAGGTGCTGCAATTTATTGGTTTAATGGATCTATTCCGATAGGATCATGGTTATGGCAGTCATTAGTAGCAGTGGCCATTGCTTTGATAAGCTACTCCATGACCAAATTTTATAATAATAACGAGGCTTTAAAAAGGTATGAAATTAAATAAAGGTGATAAGGTATCTAATTTTACATTGCAGGATACAAAGGGTAATAACGTTGAATTGAAAGATTTGGCAGAAGGAAGTAAAGTGTTAATCCTGTTTTTTCCATTAGCATTTTCGAGTACATGCACAGAAGAATTATGTCAAACTCGCGACAACATGAAGTTTTATAATTCATTTAGCACAACAGTAGTTGGAATTAGTGTAGATAGCTTTTTTACTCTTAGAGAGTTTAAGAAAGCGAATAACTTAAATTTTACACTTCTAAGCGATTTCAATAAAGAAGTTTCTGAACAGTTTGGAGCATTCTATGATGACTATTTTGGAATGAAGGGAGTTTCCAAACGAGCATCATTTATTGTTAATGAACAACTTGAAATTGAATTTGCGGAAGTACTGGATGATTCCGGTAAACTTCCTGACTTTAAATCTATTCAAAAAGCGTTAAGCTGATCTTATCAACGTAGATAATTAAAAGACTGCCTAGTAAGAAGCAGTCTTTTAAAATGTAGGGGAGGTATGAAGTTGGTCTTATGAAGCAGGTGGATAATCAGGAATGTATATAGTTCATCTTAACTTTACATAATATATATTATACGAATGTTAATATATTTAATACACACATATCTCATTTTTCTTTACATTTATAACACTACGTACAGCTATCAATTACTATCTAACTATCAATATGGAAATCTTTATTGTTGAAGACGACCGAGTCTTACAGCTAATGTTAAAGAAAATGGTAGAACGTCTTGGACATCAAGTTAGCGGAACGGCTATCAATGGTTCTGAAGCAACCAAAAAAATTATAGCAATAACCCCTGACCTTCTCTTAATGGATATTCAGCTGAAAGATGATATTGATGGCATCCAGGTTGTTGAGTCTGTAAAAAAAGAACTGGATATACCGGTAATCTATATTACTGGAAACTCAGATATCAAATTTAAAGAGCGCGCAAATTCGTTTGGCTACATTGATTATCTGATCAAGCCGATCTCCTTTGAAACGTTGACAGAATCAATATCTAAGGTAAACAGTACAGTCTAAAAGAATTTAAGGGCTTAGTAGCTAATTTTGCTCAATCTGTATATCGAATATTCCTTCTTTACTGCTATCCAACCGAATTTTATCTAAAATTGCATCAATTGGTATGGAATGTTCAAGAATGAATTGACCATCTTTCTTTTTGGGTCGCTTTTCCATCCTTGTAATATCAATGATTAACAGGAATAGGTTTTTTCTTCCCGAAAAATGCTTGTTTAAATGTGAATTAACCTGTTGAGGTTCAATTAAAGATATTTTTCCCTTTTCTTTTAATTCTTCCGGTACAAAGTGACCTTCAATCGTTAATGATGGCCATTTTCGGGCAGATACGACGTAAAATAATAAATCTGATTTCATACTTATGTTCTGTTTGCGATATGTAAAATTGCATCACCTTTGTGAACTACCGGATTATAATTTAACCCGATAACTCTACCATCATGTTTGCTAATTATCTTGACGGTTTCATTTCCATAAGGATCCGTAATCCGACCAACTAATTGCCTCTTTGACACAGGATCTCCTAGTTTAATTTTTGGATGAAAAAGTCCGGCAATTCGAGCCCGAACCCAACTTGATTTCTCATATATTTCTGATTCCTGTGGCTCAGGTGATTGATCTATCATTTTTAAATATTTCATCAATCTCAAGGTACCGTTTATTGCCTCAGTTATTCCGACTTCGTCAATTCGAAGTGATTCGCCGGTTTCAAATACTAAAATCTGTTTTCCTTTTTTATGCGCAGCTTTTCTAAAAGATTTTTCGATCAGTTTAGAGTGCAAAATAACCGGTGGTGAAAATGCTTTAGCAAGTTCTATATTATCAGATACATCAAATGCACACCTGATTTGTGGGAAATTGGATCTACTGGCACCTCCGGTATGGAAGTCAATTCCATAGTCAATTTTGGGAATGATTTCATTCATGATCTTATAGGCAACTAAATTGGCTAAAGATCCTCCTTTTGAACCGGGAAAACTGCGATTGATATCTTTACCATCCGGAACGCCCCGTACATTTTGAATAAATCCATATACGTTCATCAGAGGAACTGCAATAACTGAACCCTGATTAGGCCTAAGCAAATTCTTTGAAAGCATTCTGCGAATAATCTCAATTCCATTAATTTCATCACCGTGTAATCCACCTGAAACTAATAATACAGGGCCTTTCTTATCTCCTCTAATTACACGAACCGGCAAATCAATACTTGTGTACGTAGGAAGCCTGGCTATAGAGAGATTAATAAGTTTATCCTCTCCCCTTGCTACTTTCTCTCCGTTAATTTCTATGTAGTCAGGCATTTGATTTAAACTTCTTTTTCTTTTTTAACTTGGTTGATTCAATCAATTTAGACACATAGTTGATCAGTTCAGATGCGATATCTTTATTAGTTGTTTTTTCAATTCCTTCCAAACCCGGTGATGAATTAACTTCCAAAACCAGTGGACCGCGTTCGGACTGTAACATATCAACTCCGGCCACGGATAACCCCATCGCTTTTGCAGCGGTTAATGCTACCTGGCGTTCTTCTTTGGTTAATTTAATCAACTCCCCGGTACCGCCTTGATGAAGATTTGATCTGAATTCTCCCTCCTTTCCTTGCCTCTTCATTGCACCAACTACCTTATTATCAATTACAAATGCTCTGATATCAGCTCCCTTTGCTTCTTCAATAAATTCCTGAACAATGACTCGGGCTTTCATGCTGTGAAATGCTTCAATAATGGATTCCGCCGCTTTTTTTGTTGGGGCTAAAACTACTCCATATCCCTGGGTACCTTCCAATAATTTAACGATCAGCGGAGCTCCACCCACACTGTCAATAATTTTCTTCACCTCTTTACTGTAATTGGTAAATACTGTTTTTGGCATGCCCACGTTAGCACGGGCTAAAATTTGCAGACTTCTTAACTTATCCCTGGAACGAACCAGGGCCTGTGATTCAACAGCAGTGGGAATATTCATCATTTCAAATTGGCGAACAACAGCCGCACCATAAAACGTCACTGAAGCACCAATTCTTGGAATCACGGCGTCAATCCCTTTGACCCTCTCCCCTTTATAATAAATGGATGGCTTATCCTGCTCAATTACAATATCACATTTCAAATGGTCTAAAACGATGGCTTCATGTCCTTTATTCTCAATCGTTTCTATGAGTCGTTTGGTGGAATAGAGACTTTTATTTCGCGACAGAATAACAATTTTGTAATGTTCTTGTGGCATTAAATTTTTCGGTTATTGGGGTGATAAATATTTTTTTGATACATCAACTAAAAACTTTTTTGTCAAAAATTTGCGACCAATCAGAACTGGAAATTTCATTTCGGATCTGTCCGTCAAAGAAAGTTCAATGGTTCGAACTTTTCCGAAAAATCGCACCTTTCTTTTTATAGTATACCTCTCTTGAATTTGTCCGTTTGAGCTCTTAACTCGTCTGACAGTGTGAACCGGGCATGAAAAAAGCTTAGCCTCATACTCAGGGTGTTCAGGATCCAAAACATAAAATTGCACCCAGTTTTCACCATCTTTATCATAAGACTCAATGTGATGACAATGTAGACTGGAAGTATATGCTCCGGTGTCAATTTTAGCATCCAGATTAGAAATAGAAAATTCCGGTAGGTCAATTTTTTCTAATCTGCCGACTATAGGTTTTGAAATCTTTTTCTGCAAACTTTTCCTTTTATTGGTGCTCCAAAAATAAGACCTTTTAGCGTGTATTTCATTCTTATTTTTAAAGAGCTAATGTAGTAAAGTCACTAGATTTTTGATCATACTGAAAAGTGTTAAGTTGTTGAAATCCATTAACATTCTTCAATCAATAACTGTTCATTATATTAGATTCTTTCTAATTCATTTAAATTCAAACCGTACTCAACTAAATAAATGTCGCATCAACCAAAACTTTTTATAGATAAAGAGCGCTGTAAAAGGAATATTTCTCGTATCACCAATAAGGCCAAAGCGAATAATTTAGTATTCCGGCCCCATTTTAAAACCCACCAATCTATTGAAATCGGGCGATGGTTCAGGGATGAAGGAGTTGAAGGCATCACTGTCTCTTCAGTAGAAATGGCTAATTACTTTATGCAGGACGGTTGGAATGACTTTACAATTGCTTTTCCATTTTATAATGGAATGATCGATGGTTTAAGAGAGATTCAAAACGACGCTCAAATTCGTCTTTTCGTAAATTCAGTTGAAGACATATCTCTTTTAAACAGAGAGTTAAAGAATGATTTTAAAATTTATATAGAAATTGATGCCGGCTATGGACGTAGTGGAATATCTATCAACAAAATGGATCAAATAGATTTACTGATTCAAGCTGCTAATAAAGGTAACTATTCCCAATTTCATGGTTTTTATATTCATGATGGCGGTACTTATAAAGCCCGGGACAAAAATGAAGTTTTTGAACGAGTTCGAGATTCAGTAGATGCTTTACGTAAATTGAAGGATCATTACCCAAATGCTTCAACCTCTTTGGGAGATACCCCGTCGGCCAGTGTTCTAGATAACTTTGATGGAATTAACGAGATCACCCCGGGAAATTTAGTTTTTTATGATTGGATGCAGGTTCAAATTGGCAGCTGTATACCGAGTGACGTTGCCGTTTACGTTGAGGTTCCATTTGCACAACAAATTGGCGAGGAAAAAGCGATTGTTCATGGCGGTGCCGTTCACTTCTCAAAAGACTATATAGAACAGTATTCAAATAGAAATTATGGACAGGTGTTTCAAATTGTTGACAACAAGTTTAAACCTGTTAATGGCGTTTATCTTTCGGCTCTTTCCCAGGAACACGGTACCATTTCAGGATTTAAACAGTCGATTATTGGAGAACATGAATCCATTAAAATTCTTCCTATCCACTCCTGCTTAACTGTGAATTTGTTTGATGTTTTTCACACTACAGATGGTGAAATCATTCAGAAGAGAGTTTTGTCATGACCAACAGCTTGAAAATTGAAGAAAAATATTCACGTTTTTGGCCAATTATTGCGATGATAAGCGGAATGGCTGCAGTCGTTTTTTTTGCTTTCTATTTAACTGTAGACGAAGTATTGATCGAAGGCTACTTACGATTGGTCACCTTTTCATTTTTTGCATTGATGGTTTTAAGCTTATTCAAGGTAAAGGACGGAAAGGTTGAAATTGTTTTTGAAACAAAGAATAACACAATCTATCTGACCTACTTTGTAAGAGATCGCTTGGTGTATGAAGAAAATTTCGGCCTGAACAAAATTAAGGACTTGAAAGTTGATTACATGCCCAATAAGTCACTCTATAACGATTTTGCAAAGAAAGACCGATGTGTTCGATTTAAGAAAGGAAAATCTGATGACTGGCTCTATATGGCACAACTTTTTGGAAGGGTTATTCCTTTAACCCAAAGTAATGCTGAGAAAATTGCTGAATTTGTACGTAGTAAAATCGAAGAGAAAGACGAAATAGAAGAGTTACCTAAAAATTAATCCCATTATCTAATGGGTCAGGATCATCCGTAAAGGCCTGCTTCCAAAATATGTAAAGACCTAATAACAGCCCCTTTAGGATAAAGAATGTGAACACTATGATTAACCCAATATCCTGGAAAATCAATATCATTAAGAGATAAGCTGCTATCAAAATCAGTCTGTTCTTATATTTTTTTACTGATTCACGATCAAATCGGGGGATTTTATCGAACGGAATCGTGCTGACCATCAGGAATGACAGAAGGATTACAACCGGTATGAGTACACTAATTACCCCCTGTTCAAAACCATCAAAAAGATAGAGTTTATTTGAAAATGTCAGATAAAATCCTGCAAACATCACGGCCTGAGCCGGAATTGGTAGGCCACGAAAATAGTCAGAGTCAGCATACTTCGTCTCAATGTTGTAGCGAGCCAAACGAATAGCACCGCAAAGAGGCGGTAATGCGCTCAGAAGTATACCAATGATAGCGAGCTCATTAAAAGCAAAGGTAAAGATTAAGAATCCGGGTGCTACACCAAACGAGACAACATCACTAATGGAGTCGAGTTCCATTCCAAATTCACTCGTTGCATTTGCCAACCTGGCCATAAATCCGTCCAATGCATCGAAGAGGCCTGCCAGTACGATTAACCATGCACCGGCTCTTAGATTTCCTTCAGCAACTAAAATAATAGATAGAAATCCACAAAATAGATTCATCAGGGTAAAAAAACTCGGAACTACAATCCTGGGGATTGGTTTGAGCCTTCGTTTTTTCTGCTTTACACCTTTTTTGAATCGTAACTTTTGGATCGGGTATTTCATGATTTTTTTATTTTGCCAATAATCGATTCACCCGCTACAGTTTTATCTCCAATTTTTACATTGATCTCAACATTCTTTGGAAGCAGCAGATCCATTCTGGAGCCGAACTTCATAATACCGAACCTCTCTCCTGCTTTTAGCTCATCTCCTTCTTTGATGTGGTAAACAATTCTACGAGCCAGAAATCCCGTAATCTGTTTAAACATCATTTTAACTCCAGATGGATGACGAACTCCAAAATGTGCCCGTTCATTCATTTCAGATGCATGATCTTCCCATGCCATCAAATATTTACCCGGGTAATATTTCAGGTATTCAACTTTACCGGAAATTGGATTACGGTTTACATGCACATTCAACGGTGAAAGAAAAATACTTACCTGAGTTACCTCTTCACCCACGTATTCATCCTCCTGAACATCTTGAATAAGAACTACTTTGCCATCTGCCGGCGAAATGATCAATGAGTCGTCCTGAGGTGTTACTCTGTCCGGGTCACGGAAAAAATAGAGCACCAAACCACAAAGTGCGACCAAAATTGGGTAAACAATATAACCAACCCAAATAGGTGCATAGCTAAGGGCAAAAATTACAATTAGTGAGAATGCAAAAACAACTGTAATAGTAGGAAATCCTTCCTTTGCGAGCATCTGTAATTAGCCTCCGAATGTGCGTAGAATATCGTTAAAAGTAACCAGTATGAATAAACCGATAAGTAATATAAATCCAAGTTGCTGTAGCCCCATTCGAACTTTTGGGGATGGTTCACGCCGGGTAATTCCCTCATAAACCAAAAACATAAAATG
>JAWOIK010000222.1:0-35005 GCA_046484705.1 Ignavibacteriaceae bacterium
TTCAGATTTTTTTCTTCAACACTTTTTTCAGCAGCAAGTTTTTTCTTTTCAGCCCTTTCAATTTCAAGCTGTTTTTTTGCCACAATCAGTTCATCCTTTGTCTTATTAAACTTATCAAGATCGTTTTTACGCTGACGTGAAAATTCCTTCAGATACTTATACCTTAATAATGCCTGGTTAAATGACCTTGAGTCAAGCAATGCTTCCCATTCATTCACCTTTCCGCTTTTATAAATTGCAACAACATATTTTTCGTAGTTCTTTTGAAGAGTTTCAATTTCCTTTTCAATGGATGAAATTTTTCTTTCACTCAGATTGATTTCTTTAGCTTTCTGCTCTTCCTCTTTTTTCAGGTTTAGCACTACTTTGTTGATAAGAAAATTCTGACGGTTCAGCCTGTCAAATGTTTTAACGGATTGTTTTTCTTTAGCTGTGCTGTTTTTAAGTTCAACTTCAATTAATTGTATTTCGTTTTTTAGTTTCTCCAGTTCCGTGCGCTTATCATCTATTTGTTTTTCCTGGGCGGTTATCTGCGAAGCAGCAAACACTAATAAGAACAAAAGCGGTATGTTTAATCTGATTACCATTTAATTAAAGTAGCATCTTCCGGAAGAAAAAAATCAATGCTTATACTGTTTCTGTTGGCGGTAATTTTTTTATAATCAATGTTAATTTTCTGGTTCTGTTTTTTATTTGAAACTTCAATGCGGTAGGGAACTGCAACATTTTCAATCAGCTCAAACTTTGAGTATTTCCCTTCAATGCTCACCTCACCATCGAATGTTGAAAGTTCAAAATCAGTTATGCCAAGCTGGCGAACATCAACTTTATATTTTTTTATCACCTGCCTTGTGGAGTCGTAATATGTAAGGATATATTTATCATATTCAATCTCGTACACATCGGGTGCTTTGTATAAATTTTCCGTGAGATTAACAGATCCGACAAATGCATCCATAATATCGCTGAAGTTCAGGTCTATTCTAAAAATATTCTGAAGTGCTTCACCGTCCGACTCACCCATATAAGCTGTGTTCTGAAGTGCGTCATAAAAAATAAAATCCGAACTTGTAACTACAGCATCGGCTAATTCAATACCGAACGGACCAAGCACTGTAAGCTGAAGTGAATCCGGTTTTTGAAGTATTACTCTGAATGTTGCGTTATTATCAAGCTGCGGAGTTTTAACTGAAAGAGTTCCGTTCCCTTCCATGTTTCTAATCTTTCTTCGGTTAACTTCAAGTCTGTTTATCAGTCTTTCAGAAGGGAGAAGTTCAACATCCTCTGTAGGCTGAGAAGGAACGCAGCCATTGAATGATGTAATAACTATAATCAGAATTATTACAGGAAGGAGGAAATATTTTTTCAAATTACACCTTTATCAATTTTTTGTTGTATTTCATCATTAGACGGATCAAGTTCAATCGCTTTTTCCCAAAGTGTTTTTGCCTTTGCCGTATTGCCCAATTTAAATTCGGTATCGGCAAGATGATCGAGCATAACAGCACTTTCACCGCCGACGTCAATTGCTTTTTCAAGATATTTTTTTGCCAGCTCGTAATTACCTAGTTTAAAATAAACCCATCCGATTGTATCAAGATATGATGAGTTTAACGAATCCGCTTCAATGGAAATTTTCACCATCTCTAAAGCACGTTCAAGCTGCTCGCCGCGCACGGCAAGTGCATATGAATAGTTATTATTTATAAGAGAATTTTGCGGATCAAGTTCCAATGCTCTCTCATACGCACTGTCACTTTCGGCATGCATATTAATTGAATTATAAATTAATCCGAGCGTACCTATCAGGTTTACATCATCAGGATCGATTCTTAATGCATGCTTTAAATACCGGATTGCTTCTTCATTCTTTTTTAGCTGGCTTAATGTATAACCGTAAGCAGAAAGTGCATTCAAATCATTCGGGTTTAGCTCTACGGCTTTCTGCAGATAACCTTCCGCAACTTCCTGTTGATTAAGCTGCGCTAATGAAAGTCCTAGAATAAAATTAACAGCAAAATCTTCAGGAAATGATTCAACAGCTTCATACATAATTTTTGAGGATTCTTCATATTTCCTGCTATCAAACAGAAGTCCGCCTAACCTAATCCAGGCCTGAACGTTCCAGTTTGCATTTTCAGTAACGAACCTGAAATTTTCAATTGCAAGTGAATCGTTACCCTCACTGAATGCAATTGCGCCGAGATACATTTTTACCTGCCAGTCGGTTGTATCTTTATCAATACTTTCAAAAAGATTTTTGGCAACAGGAAGCAAAGATGAATCGGTCATTGATTTATCAAAATAAGAAGCTGCAATATTAATTTTGGCATCAAGATTTACACTTTCATCTTCAAATATAAAATTATATTCATCTGATGCAGTTTCCCACTCTCCCTGTTGAATAAGTATCAAGGCTTTCTTTTCTCTTACTGTTATGTCGTGCGGATTTATTTCAAGCAGGTCATCAGCAATCTGAATCGCTTCTTCATAATAACCGGCTCTTTGATTAAAATCGATGAGCAGTGTTTTCAGTTGATTATTTGACGGATCTATTTCTAGCAGTCTGTTAATTGCTTTTAATGCAAGTTCATTGTTACCAAGTTTTTCGTACAACTCGCCTATTCTTACCAATAAATTCCATTCGGGTCCTACTATTTCAATTAATTTTTCATAAACAGAAATCGCTTCGAGTGGTTTTGATATTTCATATAGTCTTGCCAGTTTATAATAAAGGTTCACATTATCCGGTTCAAACTCTGTTGCTTTCTCAAGTACTGTAATTGCAGAGTCGTAATTTTTTGCTGCCGAATAAATGTCGGACATTAATTCATAGTACTCAAGTTTAGATGAATCAAATTCAACTGCCTTTTTAATACTGCTTAGTGATTGAATCAGTTTGTTTGTGAATAGATAATTTTTTGAAAGCGAGTAATAAATCCCGGCAGTAGTGTCGTAGTCCAGAGCTTTTTCAAACTCCGTAACGGCGGCATTAAAATTATTCTGAGCTTCCAAAACACTTCCGTTTACAAAATGGTCCAGAGCTTTTTTCTTCCTCAGGCTCTCATCCATAATTGATGAAGCGGTTGTGTTGTTATGTTTAATTGATTCGTCACTTCCTCCGCAAGCACTTATAAAAAACTGCAGAGCGGTGAGTATCAACATGTATGTAATAATTACTCTTTTCATTAAAGAAAATATATTATTACGCTGCTGCAATAACAAGGTATTTTAAGGATGCAATAGACGGCAATCTTTATATATATTTGTTAAGAGCATTAAAAAATAATATCAAAACAAATTTAAATATGATAAGTACATTCGATATTGCAATATCATACGTGTGGGAATTCGATAAGGATTTTGTTGATCTGATTGAAAAAACTCTTCAGAAATACGGTCTCTTAACTTTCATTATAACCGAAAATAATATTTTTGAGATAACAGATTTAGTGAAACGAAAGAAACTGTGGTTTCATTCATATTTAGACAGAGCCTCAGACGTAGATGATAATTTTACCGAACTTGCTAAAATTTTATCCCGGAGAAAATGCAGGATATATAACCCGTATAGAAATGTTGAGCATGCAATAGACAAAGCAAATATGCATCTTGAGTTTATAACAGCGGGGTTAAATGTTCCGTACTCAATAATAATTCCACCGCACAATGATCGTCAGGAACTTGTACTGTCTGTAGATGATCTTGCAATACTGGGAAGACCGTTTATAATTAAACCTTGTAACACCACGGGCGGCGGAATCGGAGTAGTTACCGGAGCCGAAACTTTAAAAGAAGTCCTACTGGAACGACGAACAAATAAATCAGATAAATATCTTATTCAACAAAGAATAACACCATGCATGCTGGGAAATCATCCGGCATGGTTCAGGTGTTTCTGGGCCTTTGGAAAATCAATTGCTTCCTGGTGGGATGATCAGACTCATATTTATGAAGTCTTATCAGCAGAACAATTCCGAAATTTTGGTTTGCAAAAACTAAATCAGATAACCAGAACAATTGCGGGTATTACTGAATTAGATTTTTTCTCCACGGAAATAGTCTTAACACCCGAAAAGAAATTTGTTGTTATTGATTATGTAAATGATCAGTGTGATATGCGCCTGAAATCACTTCATAATGATGGTGTGCCGGATGAAATTGTAGTTAATATTATTAACAATCTTCGTCTGAATTTACAGAAACTAAAAAGGCAATCAGTTAATCCTTAAAATGAGCAGGAGAAAAAATATTTTAATCATTTTAATTCCGGTAATTGTACTTATAGTTATTTTTCTTTCGTTATATGTATTAAACGTGTATGGCGATGTTATAATCAGAGATCCTGAAAATTTGTTTGCTGATCACAATTCAATAATAAAAATTGAAGTGGTTCCTGTTAATGCATTTGGCTGGAAAATTCCATTCAGAAAATCACGTGCAGAATTTGAATTCATAGAAGGGGAAAATTTAATAGAGGTAATTGAAATTGATAATCAGAATGGATTCATTAAACTAAGATCGAAATCAGAACCCGGCAGGGTTGAAATTTCTGTAAAATCAAGATATTCACTTCTACCAAATCTGGTAATTATTGAAATATTAACTTTAACTGTTTAGGCTAAATTATTTTAGTGCAATAAATTAAAATATTATTTAATTTGGTATAGAAAAATAAAATCTCTGAGGAATTATGCGAGTTTTAAATTCAATTCTTTTTGCGTTAAGCCTGTTTATCAGCTCAGTTTATCCGCAGGGATCCGCGGGTGAGGCTGCTAAATATGAATACAGATATTTGATTGATATGCCAACTGCCGGTATTCTGGATAAAGGGAATGTTGGTGTTTCAACAGATATCCTGCCCCTAGGCGTTCTGGTAATGAGGATGGAGGTGGGAGTTTTTGATAATATAAGTTTTGGAATTTCTTACGGTGGCGCAAATATAATCGGAACTGGAAATCCAAAATGGTATAAATGGCCGGGAGTTAATTTCCGTGCAAGAATAATAAATGAAACAACCCTGATGCCTGCTATAACATTGGGTTTTGACTCCCAGGGTAAAGGTGAATACTTCGATGAGTTTGGAAGATATACAATCAAGTCACCAGGTTTCTTTGCTGCGGGCAGTAAAAATTTTGAGTTGATGGGTTACCTCAGTTTTCACGCAACTATTAATTATTCTCTTGAGCATAGGGACGGCGATGGATTTATTAACTTGGTTGGTGGTGTTGAAAAAACACTCGGTCCAGCCTTTTCAATTCTTGCTGAGTATGATTTCGGATTTAACGATAATTCATCCGAAATTTTTGGTAAGGGCACCGGCTATCTGAATACGGCAGTTAAATGGAGCGTTGGAAATGGTTTTACAGTCGGTCTTGAATTAAGAGATATTCTACAGAACAAAAAATGGGCTCCGCACGCTGCAGATAGAGCTATTACAATGGAATTTATACAAAGCATCTTTTGATTTTACTTATTTGTCCAGTTAAGTAGACAGAAAAGTTTAATATACTGTACAGAAAATCAAGCTTAAGATCACTTTATACGATAAACGTTACGGATTTCAGACTTTAATCAGGCTTGATTATTGTCGATTTTAGGGTAGTAAAAGAAAGGATGATTGAGATGAAAAAGTTACACTTTTATCTGATGTTAATATTTCCAGCATTATTCCTGCTTACCGGCTGTTATACAAAGGTGGCAACTAACGATTGGAGCGGATATAGCAACAAACCGTATTATGAAGATTATGTTGAAGAAGACACAACTTACACTGAATATGAAAGCGAGTACACAGAGGAATATTCCGATTCAGAATATTATACTGAAGACAATACTGATGTTTATTACCAGGACTATCCGCGTTACCGGAAGTATTACTGGGGTTATTATCCTTCAGTCTCAATAGGCTTTGGATACAGCTATAACTGGTATTATTATGATCCTTTCTGGTGGGATTACTACTGTTACTACCCGGTCTGGTATTACAGACCAGTACTCTACTACCCTGTTTACTACTACCCTGTTTATTATTCCGGTTGGTATTACCCATATCATGGATCATGGTATTCGGGAAGCAGATATAAAACCAGAACAACAGATGGGTTAGCAATACGAAACAATTCAGGACTAAGAAACAGCGGACAGAGAGAAAGAGATCCTCTTGTAACCAGAGATAGAAACGGTTCGGATAATTTAAGAACGGAACTTAAACAAAGGGAAAGAACTTCATTGGCAAATGTTGAACGCGAAGTAACAGGAAGAAGAACAGATGATTTGCGAAGTACAAATATTTTACGCGACAGAACAAGTACAACAACAAGGACTAATGATAGAACAGGTACAATTAACAGAACCAGGGATCAGGAAAGAAAAGATGTACAGACTGAACGGGATGTAAGAACCAATCGCGGAAACACTAACACTCAGCGTGAAAATAATGTTAGGAATCAGAGAGATACCAGGGAAAAAAGAAACCCGGTTATCAAACGAAATGAGAATACCAGAAAAGAAAATAATCAGCCTTCAAATATAGACAGAAGAAAAAATACCGAACAGAAACCAAGATCTGAGGTTAAGAGTCCACCTCGAGGAAAAAATCAACCTAACAGAACTGTAAGTCCGCCCAGGAGTAACAATCCTGGCGGGTCACCAAGATCAACCTCACCTCCTTCAAGAAGTGGTGGAAGTGGAAGCAGTAGCGGAAATAGTGGTAGCAGTGGTGGAAGCAGAAGCGGCAGTTCCGGTGATAGTGGTGGAAGGACAAGGTAAACGAATATGAAATCAATATTAAAAATATTTTTAACAGTTTTAATTCTTTTCGGACTGCAGGGTTGTTATACAATCCTTTGGACCCCCGAAGAAAAATTAACTGATGAATACGAAACTACATCATATTACCACGGTTATGCCAGTGATTACTATGATATTCCCTGGTGGATAAATGTTCCCGTAATAGTTGGTTATCCCGGGTACACAACTAGCGGAAAAGAATCGATTACAAAGGAAAGATCAAATACTTTAGATAATCAATCCAGAAATGTCAGGAACAACGATGGCGGAAGAAATCAGGAAATAATAAATACTCCGCCTCCAACACAAAGTACAACCGGTTCGAGTCCTCCATCAACCGGATCAGGTAGTGGAAATAATGATTCCGGAAGTACAGTAAGAACTGAATCCTCCGGCAGTTCGTCATCCGGTTCAGGAAGCAGAAGCAGCGATACAAGAAATAGTTCCGGCAATAGAAACTCAGGAAGCGGGAGAAAATAATGAAAACATTAAGAATATCATTAATAATAATTTTACTTACTGTCCCATCATTATTGGCTCAAAATTATAATGATGCTCTTAGGTTAGGTGTGCCCGGTCTCGGATCAAGTGCAAGGGCATTGGGTATGGGCAATAGTTTTATATCCATTAGTGATGACGCTTCTGCGGCATTCTTTAATCCTGCCGGTTTCGGTCTGATTAAAAAGATGGAATTTTCCGGCGGGCTTGGCTTTTCATCATTTAATAATGATGTAACACTTTTTAACAATTTGACGGATGATAATTCAAATAATACCAGACTTGATCGTATCAGTTTTGCTTTTCCATATCCAACCCAGAGAGGCAGTCTTGTATTTGGATTATCTTATCATAAATCAAAAGATTTTAACAGTACGATGAAGTTTGATGGGTTTAACTCAGGAAATCATTCAAGAATTCAGGATCTGAATGACAGAACTTTTATTCCTTTCGATCTTTACCTCACAGATGACAATTTCAATACTCCTATAAACGGGCAACTGAATCAAAGCGGACGTATTCTTAATAGCGGGTCTATAAACAATTGGACGCTCTCCGGAGCGATAGAAGTTCATAAAAATTTATATGTGGGATTAAATCTGAATATAATTTCCGGGACATTCCAATACGATTACGATTACTATGAAGATGATGCGGAAAACATATACCAGGGTGAAACTGCAGCAGGTGAACCTTTAACAACTGATTTCAGACGTTTTTATCTCAACCAGTTAATTGACTGGGAATTATCTGGATGGAACGCAAAGCTTGGATTTTTATACCAGATTGAAAACATTGCAAGGATTGGTGCAACGGTTCAATTTCCAAAATCGATTACTGTTAAAGAAAATTTTACTGTCAGTGGAAGAAGCGAATTCCGGGATTGGATTGTTGATCTAAATAGTGCCGATTACAGTGATAAAGTACAATATGATATAATAACACCTTTTGAATTAGGCGCAGGCGCATCTTTTAATTTTAGGGGATTAATATTTAGTGCTGAGGCAACTTTTATTGACTATACGAATCTTGAATTTGATAATGCAGACGGGATTGCACCATCCGATGTAGCTGATATGAACAAGGACATTAAAGATTTACTGTCCCCGGTTCTCAATTACAACATCGGACTGGAATACAATGTACCGATGACTAATCTCCGGTTGAGAGGCGGCTATTTTGTTCAGCCTTCACCTTTTGACGGTGACGCATCCGATTATGATAAGAAGTATTTAACAGCCGGACTTGGTTATATTCTTGATGGAATGATTGGTATTGATCTTGGTTACGCATACGGCTGGTGGAAAGATTTCGGAGATAATTATGGGTTCAATCTATCAAGGACTTTTCACGATATTAAAGTACACAATTTTATGTTGACCACTACTTACAGATTTTAGATCCCATTACTCATTTGATTAAACAATTAAAGCGTCATATTTTCGGTATGACGCTTTTTTTATTTTTATACCGGAGTTAAACAATTCAAGGATTAGTCAACAGAACGGAAAGTAAGGATTATTACGTCTTCTCACCCGGTGAGAATTCGAATATCAGGTGTTCTCTCAAGGGAAAGTTTAAAAAGGATTTTAATCTAAAAAAAGATAAACTGTTTACTACCGATATCGCTGTTGTCGGCGACTATGTTGAATATGAATTGAACAAAGACGGCACAGGTGTAATAAATAAAATTCTGAAGCGTAAAAACTATCTTTCAAGAAAAGTACCTAAAATCCGCGGAGCAAGTTACCGCGGTGAAAGACTGGAACAGATAATTGCTGCTAATATTGATAATGTATTTGTTGTTGCAAGTGTTAAGGAACCGGAGTTCAACTATAAATCAATCGATCGTTTTCTTGTTGCCTGCGAAAGTTCTCACCTAAAATCTTACATTGTCATTAATAAGACAGATCTGGTTGATGATGACAGCTATTATTTCTGGAAGGAGCTTTATGAACATATCGGATACGAAATTATTATGTCCAGTATGATAACAGGTGAAGGCATAGAAGAAATAACCGAATTGATAGCTGAAAAGAAGAATTTATTCTGGGGTCATTCCGGTGTCGGTAAATCTTCAATATTGAATAAGCTTTTCCCCGAATTGAAATTAAAAGTTGGAGAAATAAGTTCGTACTCGCAAAAAGGAATTCATACAACAGTTACAAGCACCATGTTTTATGTTGGAAATGAAACGTACATAATTGATACTCCCGGTATAAGAGAAATAGATCCATATGGAATCAGAAAAGAGGATTTATCTCATTATTTTATAGAGTTCAATAAATTCATAAACGAATGCCGGTTTAATACATGTACTCATCATCATGAACCGGGATGTGCTGTTATTGAAGCTGTGGAAAATGAGAAGATTACGATGGAACGTTATGACAGTTATCTTAGAATACTGGATTCAATTGAAGAGGATCTGAATTTTTAAAAATGCTTGCTGATAAATCAAATACTTCGCACAAACTGTTTAGTGATTTTATATTGTCTTTGAATGATGATGAAATGAATGAATCAGCGATTATAAGTTTTATTTCTCAATCCGGTGAAATTAATTTTTATTCTGCACTTAATGCATTTAACCAAAATCCGGATAATCTATTCTACTATTCTATCCCTGAACAGGATTTTTACATTGCAGCAACAGGAGAATCATTCAGTAAATCATTTGAAAACATTGAAACACTAAATGAATACTCATCAGAGTTTACGGAATTTAAAAAGAGAATAATTCACAACTTTGACAGAATGAATTATTATCCCCCGCTATTCTTATACGCCGCAAAATTTCCATCTAATAAAATTTCAGAAGAGTGGACTAATTTTGCTCCTGTGAAAATTTTTATGCCGGAATTGATACTTATCAGATCCAAAGGTAAATATTTCAATGTAGTGAATGTCAGAAAAGATTCTGAAATAAATAAGAAATTAATAATTGATGAATTCAAATCAATTACAAAATCTCTTCTAAATTTAAACACCGTTTTTGATCCCGATAATTCAAAACCATCTATTAAACTTTCCCGCTCAGAGAATATTGATGTCTGGAAAAATAAAGTTAACAGTATCCTTACCGGAATAAGAAATAAAGAATTTGAAAAGATTGTTTTATCAAGATCAACGGAATTTGGTTTATCAATTGATATTGAGCCATCTCAGTTAGCATTTCTTTTGGATCAAAAATATCCTGAATGTTTCAACTTTATTTATAAAGTGAAGGACGCAACATTTTTCAGCGCTTCCCCTGAGAAATTATTCATCCTGAAAGAAGGAGAAATACATACAGAAGCGCTTGCTGGCTCTATTGAAAGAGGAAATAACGATCAGGAGGATAAATCTTTTGAATCTACTCTCATTAAAAGTTCAAAAGATGCTGATGAACATATTGTTGTTATTGATCATCTCAAATATGTATTAAATAATTTCTGTCAGAGTGTGATCATAGATAAAGTTCCATCCTTAAAAAAGTTATCAAACATTCAGCATTTACATACAACTTTAATTGGCAGATTAAAAAACGGATTGGATGTATTTGCAATAATTAAAGATATTTTTCCAACACCTGCTGTCGGCGGTTATCCGGTGATACCTGCTTTAAAAGTAATTGATGAAATTGAAGATTTCGACCGTGGACTTTTCACAGGATTCATCGGTTGGATGAATCTAAAAAATGATTGTGAGTTTGTGGTATCAATACGATCAGGTTTAATTAATAAAAATAAGTTGTATGTTTATGCAGGCTGCGGAATTGTTCCGGGTTCAGATCCTGAAAAAGAGTATGAAGAGACACAACTAAAAGCTGAAGCAATTATCTCATTATTCAATTATGAAAATAAAAGTTAACAAAAATTTTATCTGGGCAGAAAAATTTGTAAACCACCTTGCCGCAGCAGGTGTAAAACAGGTTTGTATTTCACCGGGATCCAGAAGCACTCCTCTTACTTTGGCATTTGACCAAAATAAAAAAATTAAAAAACACATTTTCGTTGATGAACGTCAATCCGGTTTTTTTGCTTTGGGATTAGCAAAGCAGACCAATATACCGGTTGCCGTAGTAACAACATCGGGTACTGCAGCTGTTGAACTTTACCCTGCTATTGTGGAAGCTTATCAGAACCGTGTACCTTTAATAATCTGCACAGCCGATCGTCCCGCATATTTACAGAACAAAGGCGCAAATCAAACTATCAATCAGGATAACATTTACAGAAACCACATCCGATATTTTTATGATACCGGATTGCCAGATCTGAATAAAAAATCATTACAGAAATTATTTCAAAAAACGGGAGAAGCTTTTCGTATAGCTTTATTTGCAGATCGTGGTCCTGTGCATATAAATTTTCCATTTGACAAACCTCTTGAGCCGCATTTGACCAGCGGGGAACTAACTGAAACAAAATTAAACGAAATTGAGAATACCGATTCATCTCAAATGTTTTTTGGTTCCGGTACTTTATTTAAAATAAATGAGGTTATAGAAGTTGCAAATAAAATGAAGAAAGCTAAGAGTGGGGTAATTGTGGTTGGTCCGGCAAATTTTCATGAGCCACTAAAAAATAAAATCAAGCAATTATCTCTTGCTATCGGATTTCCAATTTTTGCGGATGGTTCTTCTCAATTCAGATCCGGAGTAAAAGAAAAAGAATTGATCATTACTAATTATGACGCATTCTTAAGATCAATCGGGTTTGTTAAAAAATTCCAGCCCGATATAATTCTTCAGTTTGGAAGAACACCTACCTCTGTTTCATTAGAAAACTATTTTTCAAAAATTAAATCCGACCGAATATTGATAAATGAGTTTGGTGATTGTTATGACCCATCCGGTAATGCATCAAAATTCATCAAAGCAGATATTTATTCATTTGTAAATGAACTGATAAAAATACTCAGACCTGCACAAAATTATAAAATTACCAGCTGGTTAAAATTCCTGCTCCAATTAGATGATCTTTGTGAGTGGATTAAACTTGAATTTATTAATAACTCACATTTAATTGATGAGACAAATACAATAGTTCATCTTTCAAGAAACATTCCTGAAAAATCTGTTCTGTTTGTTTCGAACAGCACTCCAATTCGGGACCTTGATTACTTCTTACAAAAGACGAATAAAAAATACATCGTTCATCAAAACCGTGGTGCAAGTGGAATAGATGGTATAATCTCAACCGCATTAGGCATTGCCGAAGCAACCAAAGAAAGAACATTTCTCCTCACAGGTGACCTGGCATTTTATCACGATCTGAGTTCATTACACAATGCAAAAGCTAAATACATTAACCTCACTATAATATTGATTAACAATAACGGCGGTGGACTTTTTAATTTCCTTCCAATATCGGAAGAGGGGGAAGTCTTCAAGAAATATTTTCAAACACCGCTTTCATTGGATTATGAAAAAATAGTTAAAACATTTGGATTGGATTATAAACTAGTTAAAACTTCAACCCAACTTAACCTGGCATTAAACAGGCGTTCCGATATACCGCTTGTAATCGAAATAAAGACAGATGCTGTTGAGTCACATAAAAAAAGAAAAAATTATTGGGCGAATGTGGTTGCGGAAGTTGATGAGTGGCTAAAAGGTTCTGATCATGTTTATTGAATTTGAATCTGCTAAAATCAATTATGAGTTTTTAAGACCTGAAACATCTAATCTACCGTATATTATTCTTCTTCATGGATTCACAGGTTCATTGGAAGACTGGTACCAGTTTGAAAAATACTTTTCCAAAGATTATAACCTGGTCGGAATTGATCTTATAGGTCACGGTAAAAGCGATTCTCCGTCAGAGTTAAATTACTATTCAACGGCTTCAATCATTCGGCAAATAAAAAAAGTAAAAGAATCTGTAACCGGAAAGAAAGTTTATCTTCTTGGTTACTCAATGGGTGGAAGAGCAGCATTGAATTATGCTTTAACTCTCCCTTACGATCTCGAAGCACTTATTCTTGAAAGTGCAACAGCGGGCATTGTCAATCCATCAATAAAATTTGAACGCGAAAGAACTGATAGAAATCTTGCTGAATTCATTCTATCAAATCCTATCGAAAAATTTGTTGATGACTGGATGAATAAAGAGATATTCCGGACACAAAAAAATCTTTCCGAAACTGAATTAAACAAAATAAGAAACCGAAAACTGGAATGCGACAGAAAAGGACTTGCATATTCTTTACTTGGATTTGGTGCCGGAGTTATGGACTCTGTTTTTGACAAACTCCCTGAGATCAGAATTCCTGTTCAACTTATCTGCGGTGAACTGGATAGCAAGTTTGTTGATATAAATTTACAAATGCAGAAAAAAATCCCGAATTCGAAATTATCAATCATAAAAAATTCCGGTCATAATGTGCATCTTGAGGAAACTAAACAATATGCAGATGTTGTTTACAGTTTCGCGGGATCGTTCTAACTTTCTTCAGATTTATATATTTTTGATCATAAAATAAATACAGGATAAACTATGTTGTTTAAATGGAAAAAAGTTAAAAACTATAAAGATATTATATATGAAAAACTTGATGGCGAAGGAATAGCTAAAGTAACAATAAATCGCCCGGAAGTAAGAAACGCTTTTCGTCCTGAAACAGTTAAGGAAATGATTGATTCGTTCATTGATGCACGCGAAGATCAGGAGATCGGAGTGATTTTGTTAACGGGTAAAGGTCCGGCAAAAGACGGCAAGTATGCATTCTGCTCCGGAGGTGATCAGAGAATTCGCGGTGATAAAGGTTATGTCGGTGAAGATGATAATGTACCGAGATTGAATGTACTTGATCTTCAGAAATTAATCCGCAGCATTCCTAAACCTGTTGTTGCATTAGTTGCAGGATACGCTATAGGCGGTGGTCATGTTCTTCATGTTGTTTGTGATTTAACTATTGCTGCAGAGAATGCTGTCTTCGGACAAACAGGTCCGAAAGTCGGCAGTTTTGACGGCGGATTCGGTTCAAGTTACTTAGCAAGAATTGTCGGACAGAAAAAAGCCAGGGAAATCTGGTACCTTTGTAAACAATATAATGCTCAGGAAGCTGAAGCAATGGGATTGGTTAATAAAGTTGTACCTGTTGAACAACTTGAATCAGAAGGTGTTGAATGGGCAAGAAAAATGTTACAGCACAGTTCTATGGCATTACGTGTCCTCAAATCTGCCTTCAATGCGGAGCTTGATGGTCAGCAGGGAATTCAGGAGTTAGCAGGTAATGCAACCTTACTTTATTATATGAGTGAGGAAGCACAGGAAGGTAAGAAAGCATACTTAGAAAAACGTAAACCGGATTTTAAAAAATTTCCCAAGCTTCCTTAAAGCAATAGAAAACGGACCTGCCTATGTCGGCAGGCAGGTGAAGTGGATAATACCGGATTTTCACCTATTAGATCAGTCAAAATCCGATTGATCCATCAAATCAGTGTTCCATTAAAATTAACTTAAATGAATAGAGATATTAAACATTATTCAAAAATAGAAAGCTGGTTTTTAGCGGCTCGACCCAAAACTCTTCTAGCTGCAGTGGTTCCGGTTATGGTAGGTTCATCACTTGCAATTTACTCGGGCTATTTTTTTCTGCCATACTCCATCGTTGCTCTTCTTTGCTCAGTTCTTATCCAGATTGGGACAAATTACACTAATGATCTCTATGACTATTTAAAAGGTTCTGATACAAAAGAAAGAAAAGGTCCCTTGCGTGTTTTGTCAGCCGGACTTATATCAGTCAATGAAATGAAGCTCGGAATTACAATTGTTTTTCTGATAACATTTTTATCAGGCTTATATCTTGTTTATGCTGCAGGTTGGATAGTTCTTGTGATTGGAATAATTTCAATAATAGCCGGATTAGCATATACAGCCGGTCCATTTCCACTTGCATATAACGGACTTGGTGATGTGTTTGTATTTCTGTTCTTTGGAATAGTTGGAACAATGGGAACATATTATTTGCATCATCAGGAATTTACAATGCTGTCATTTCTAATCTCCTTACCCGTTGGAGCACTGATAACAAATATTCTTGTTGTAAATAATTTCCGTGATATTGAAGAGGACAGAACCGTCGGTAAAAAAACTCTCGCTGTTATATTAGGAAATACATTTTCAAAAATAGAATTCTACATACTTTTAATAATATCGTTTGTAGTTCCCCTTCTTCTGTTCTTTTATTATAATTTTACCTACTGGATCTTCCTTCCTTACCTTTCCCTGCCCGTTGCAATTCTATTAATCAAAATGCTGAATGAATATAAAGGAACCGAGCTTAACAAAACACTCGATCTAACAGCAAAGTTTTCTGCGTTATACGGTTTGTTATTCTCAATCGGTATAATAATATGAGAACATTTACAGTTGAATATTCTTCTTATTCATTAAATCTTAAAAAACCATTTACAACTTCAAAAGGAAATGTTGTTCATCGTTCAGGTTTTATAATCAAACTAACAGATGAAAACGGCAATATGGGTACAGGAGATTGTTCGCCATTTCCGGAATTCGGTTCTGAATCGCTTGAAGCCGCACAAAACAAATTAGTTGAACTGAAATCAATTTTACTTTCAGATCTTGATATTGAAAACATAAAAGATAGTTTAAATAATCTGACACCCTTCCCTGCTTTAAAAGCCGGATTGGAACAGGCTTTACTTGAAATATTAGTAATGAATAACAATCAATCTTTAATGGAATTGTTTGGTGTAAGTTCATCTAGAGAAATTTTCGTGAATGGTGTAATTGGATTTTTATCACTTCCGGAATCAGTAAATAAAGCTAAACAATTAATTGATTCCGGCTTTAATACAATAAAAGTTAAAACTGGACGTGATAATTTTGATATAGATTATTCAGTTGTAAATGAAATTAGAGATGCAGTTAGTGATGATGTTAAAATACGAATTGATTCCAACGGTAAATGGAAGTTGAAATCGTCAATAAAGAATTTAAATAAGCTGAAGCAGTTGAATATTGAATACGCTGAACAGCCGGTCAATACTCTTGAAGAATTCATAGAACTAAAAAAGGAAACAGGCATTCCGCTTGCACCTGATGAATCAATCAGATCTTTAGATGATGCGAAAAGATTTATTGAAAATGATGCGGCTGATTATCTGATTTTAAAACCAATGATGTTAGGAGGTATCTTAACATCACTTGATATAATAAATCAGTCAAAACAAGAGCAAATAAAAACTGTAATTACATCATCGTTCCAGTCAGCAATTGGAAGGAAGATGGATGTCTTAACCGCAGCTTTAGTGAATGATGGTTCTGCACACGGCTTGTCTATTGCAGATTATTTTGAAAATGATTTGACAGATCCTGTTGATATCGTTAAGAATGGTAAAATAGTTTTGAGGAAAGATGCATTTTAGGATAGAAAATCTGATTGATCTTAAATCCCATCCTGGAAGTAATACTACAGTAATTGCAAAAGATTCAACAAAGAGTTATAGTGAACTTGATAAACTTTCCGATTCATTCGCTGAGTATATTTCAGATAATATTTCCAAAAAAGAATTCGTTGGAATCTATCTTGATAATTCTATTGAGTTTATCATTTCTGTTATTTCTTTATGGAAGCTTGGTGCGGTACCTGTTCCGCTAAATCTTATAGCTGCAGAGGATGAGTTATTAAAATTAATTTCCATTCCCACCATAAAGACAATAATTACTGATAAAATTCATTCTCAAAAAATTAACCATCCGGGTACCGTTGATATTATTCCAATTGATCTTCAGAAACTTAATTTCAAAAAACCTTCGCAGCGATTTATCATATCTGACTTTAATGATAATGATGAAGCAGTAGTTATCTTCACTTCAGGTTCTACCGGTGGTCCGAAAGGGGTGGTTCATACTTTTCATTCCTTGTTAAGCAGTATTGTTAACGGGAATGAAATTCTCAATCATAATAATGATGACAGATGGCTGGCAAGTCTTCCCTTTTATCACATAGGCGGATTTCAGATATTTTGCCGCACACTATACTATGGTATATCCATAATTATTCCTGAATCACTTCAGACTAATCATTTAGCTCAAGCAATATCAGAATTTCAACCAACACACGCATCTTTCGTATCCACTCAACTAAAAAGATTACTTGACAACAATATTAAACCAAATTCAGAATTACGATGTTCATTAATTGGCGGTGGTTTTATTGATAAAGACATGTTACTCAATGCGAAAAAATCCGGATGGCATCCGGTTAAAGTTTATGGATCATCAGAGACGGCTTCGTTTGTATGTGCTTTAAGCGAAAACGATATTGAAGAGAAAGCAGTTTCTACCGGTAAACCGGTTGGCAATAACCAGATTATGATAGTTGATGAAAATGGGAATGAATGTTCTGCGAAAACTGAAGGTGAAATAATAATTAAATCTGACTCCCTTTTTAAATATTATCTTAACAATGAATCCGGAACAAAAGATGGATTAAAACAGGATAATTATTTCACAGGAGACTTAGGCTATTTAGAGAATGATGGATTCTTATTCGTAACTGGAAGAAAAAATGATATGATAGTTACCGGAGGTAAAAATGTTAATCCGCTTGAAGTTGAAACAGCAATATTAAAATATCCCAGTATTATTGAAGCTGCGGTTTTTCCAGTTGATGATGTTGAGTGGGGCGAGATAGTTTGTGCAGCTGTTGTTTCATCAAAAAAGATTGATTCGAATGAACTTAAATTATTCCTTAAGAATACTCTTTCATCTTATAAAGTGCCTAAGAAAATATTTATTGAGAGTTCATTACCAAAAACAACGCTTGGAAAGATTGAGAAGAAGAATTTGAAGATAAAGTACTCTTAAAATTAATACGATCCTGAAAACGAATTGCTGATTGTATAATATTCAATCAGCAATTTAATTATACTGGCTTACTCAGAGCTAAATATCATTTACAGTTACTTAATTCCTGCTTCGGTCATTTGATACTATTTAACCAATAACATCTTTTTTGTCTGATGGAAATCATTCACTTTAATTGAATAGAAATATAAACCGCTTGATAGTTCAGATGCATTAAAAGTAACATTATGAGTCCCATCATTCTGTTTTTCATTTACCAGGTCAGTTATTTTATTCCCTAAAATATCAAAAACTGATAAGGTAACAAATCCCGGTTTTGATAATGAATATTCTATCTGAGTTTCCGGGTTGAATGGATTTGGATAATTTTGCTCAAGTGAATATTCCTGAGGTGTAAAAAGTTCAACTTCAACAATATGCGAGTATTCAAAACTTCCGTCAAAATCTATTTGCTTTAATCTGTAAGAATATAATCCAGGAGTTAAACTCTGATCAGTATAGGAATATGATTTAGGCTCTGTTGTTGTTCCATAACCATCAACAAATCCTATCTTTTCCCACACATCATTGCCTACTGCCGACTGCCTATTGCCTACTTGTCTCTCTACCTCAAATCCCTGGTTATTGATCTCTGTTGCTGTTGACCAGTTTAATCTAACATTATTACCTGTGGCTAAAGCAGAAAAAGAAGTGAATTCAACAGGTACATAATCCAGATCGAAATAACCCAACACTCTTTTAAGTATTTC
Organism: Ignavibacteriaceae bacterium; assembly: GCA_046484705.1. Lineage (GTDB taxonomy): Bacteria > Bacteroidota > Ignavibacteria > Ignavibacteriales > Ignavibacteriaceae > JAGXRK01. Next base: position 18,863 of record JAWOIK010000222.1, read on the forward strand.
GTGGTAGTGAATTACATTTCTATACGAAAAAAGAACTTTGAAACTATCGGACTCAAACTGATGCATAATTGAGTATGCAACTACATCACCCGAACCTATTAAAATTAATTCCTCTCCATCATTAAGGATAGGTGTTTGGGTTGTAAGCAAAGGGTAATTAATTTCAATACCACTCATTATAGTATTTTCGATACCGGCAAGCGTTGTTATATTAATCATCGGTAATAATATAATTTCTGATTCTATTCCAATAAACTCCCATAAATTCACTTCTAACAAATTATTAAGAAGGTAATTTGAACAAATATGGATCCTTCCTTCCATTTGTAAGTAATCAATTAGAAGCTGACTTTCACTGGTATCAAGATTATATGAGCTTCCTGTTTCGGCTTCGCCAAGAAATAAAAAAATGGCAGCATAATCGTAAATGTTACCATTAATATTATTAAATACTTCAAATGAATCTGGGCTGATAACATTCAGGGACTGCTGAAGTTCCTGGCTCATATTCAGAGGATCAAATATTCCTATTATATTATTCTGAGCATTCGAAATATTAAAGAAGAGTAAAAACAGAGTTATTAATATCTGTAAATTTATTTTTGTGTTTTTCATGTCGTAACTCCTTCCTAATATTTATCGAAAAATATTATAGGGGAGACAAAGGAAATAGAAGAGATAAAAGAGATAAACTGTATCTATTTTATCGACCACAGTTTATTTTCCCCTATGCAAAGGTATAAGAATATCCTTGAAAACTCAATGACCTTTTCTGTGCTCAATTATAAATTTCCAAACCTCTTTTTATATTACCTGGCATATCCATCTTTTCCCAACTTTGTTTATTCACAAATACATGAACAGTTTTAACACTGCACAAAGGCTCGCCGGATTCGTTCAGCATTTCGTACTGTAATTCAAAGGATGAAGATCTTAACTGATTTACTTTTACATTAATAGTAATTTCATCTCCATTCTTTATAGGTTTAATGTAATTTGCTTCAGTCTTTATTATCGGTACGATGTATTTATCATTGTTCCAGTAGTCTTCATCTTTCTCAATTGACTGGATTAGCTGTTCATAAGCACTGTGTGCAAACTCAAAAACACGGGAGTAGAATATTATTCCTGCCGGATCGCAATCATAAAAATTTATTCTTCTTTTAATAGTGAAAGGTTTCAATGTATTATTAATCCTTCTTTATTTTTAATTAATTCCGGTGGTATTACTGCAACAATTTCTTTTTTAAGTGCATTTAACAAATGGAACTTAAAAAACGTTTTGCTGTAAATTAGTCCAACTTCCCTTTTGGGTACGGGGTTATTAAACTCTTTAATCTGGTTAAGTTTTTTCCTGTCCTTAATATATTGTTTTGCAAGATATGGAAGTAATGTCATACCGAATTTTTGTTCAACAAGTTTAATAAGTGTTTCCAGATTACCGCTTTCGAATACAACTTTACTGCTTTTATCAGACCATTCATTCGCAGAGCTTTTGCATACAGAAAGTGTTTGATCTCTTAAACAATGCCCTTCTTTGAGCAAAAGAAAATCGCTTACATTCAGATCTTCCTGTCTAATTTTTGATTTAGATAATAATTTATGATCAGGAGGAAGAAATGCAACAAACGGTTCATAATACAACGTCTCTGTAATTAAGTTTTTTTGTTCAGATCTTAAAGCAATTATTCCTATATCAAATAACCCTCTATTCAATCCATTTATTACTTCTTCGGTGGTTACTTCATCAATTAACAATTCAACTTCAGGATATTTTTTCGTAAAACTACTTAAAAACATAGGCAGCAGGTAGGAGGATATAGTTGGTATAATGGCAATTTTAATACTGCCGGTAAACTCACCACTTTCAAGCTGAATTAAATGAAGAAGTGAATCACGTTCCTTTAAAACAATTTTAGCCTGATTAATTATTTTTTCACCTATATCAGTTGGCTGTACTGGCTGTTTGTCTCGTTTAAATATTGTTACATTTAATTCCTGTTCAAGTTTTTGTATCTGCATACTTAGTGTGGGTTGAGATACAAAACATTTTACAGCCGCTTCGGAAAAACTTCCATTGGCTGCAACAGCAACTAAATATTCAAGTTGTGTAAGTGTCATTTTAATTATTATAGTTTTTATCTATACAAATATAGACATTATTGATTTGATTTATAAATTTAAATTGAAGATTTTAAATAGTAAATAAAAATCAGTATCATCTATTTGTAAAATATGGAAAAGTATAAGTCACAAATATCAACAACAAAAATGCCTGCGTTTTACAGATATGCATATCTTACATCAGGTTTTTTACTTGTTGGAATCGGTGTAATAGGAATTTTTCTTCCGATTCTGCCTACGACTATTTTTCTTATACTTGCTTCAGCCTGTTTTATGAAAAGCTCACCAAAAGCAAATGAATGGTTGAAGAATAATAAATTTCTTGGTGCTTATTTAAGAAATTATCAGGATAAAACCGGATTGACTCTAACTGCCAAGATTGTAAATATAAGTGTCTTGTGGATTTCAATTTCACTTTCGGCTTACTTTCTTACTGATGAGTTGTATATCAGATTGTTATTACTTGCTATTGCTATTGGCGTTACAATACATCTTGTAATGATTAAAACAAATACAAATAATGTCTAAGTTACTTTTTTAAAGAATAGAGTTTTCGTAGATCAGTATTAATGCAAATAAAAAATTGTAAGAAGCTACATCATTAAAGCCTGCGGGCAGATCAGTGTGAGCAAAAGTGAGGACTCAAAAAAGGAGATTTCGGTCTCCTTTTTTTATAAAAGGTCTGCAATTTATAACAATGAATCATTTTTTGTTTATCTATATTACCTCTCTCTGATTTCCCTGAGGATATTAATAATTTCTTCTTTTTCTAAATTTATATTGACCCCTCTTACATCAAGTGGTGATTTTTTCCTCGTTATTGATTTTAACTCGAAGAGTGATCCATCTTTTCTTTTAATTAATACCTTCCCCTCTTTTTTTGCTTTATCCAAAAGAGAAGCCAGTTTTTGTCTTGCTTCACTATATGAGTATATATTCATATCAAACCTCTACAATACTAATATTAATTTGTTTTGCTATTTCCTTTAGCTTATTATCTATTGCTAATAATGGTGCATTATATTGAATAGCACATTCAAGGAAGTAAGCATCGTAGGCATAAATGTTGTATTGATATGCAATTTCCAATGAATTGTAAATATCAACATCAACTAGTTTTAATGGAATCATATTGTAATATTCGATTGCTTTCTCAGCTAATATAAGGTCAACCTTTTTTCTTTTAAACATTGCAGAAAATGCGTTTCCTACTTCCCATCGGATCGAAGACGGTGCGATTAAATACTCACCTTCTGTTAATGTTACCAGTCTGGCTTTATTTTTTTCATTAGTTATAACAGATATTATAACCGATGTATCGACTATCATGCTCATTATATTTTTTTAAGTTTTGTACAATTGTACAATAATTTATTAAGATAAATTTTCATAAGCAAACTTGTTTTTCTTGATTAACCGGCTTAAATACAAATCATTCTTCCATAATTATCTATTTGGGTTAATGTTTATAATCCTTTCCCGAATTAACCCGAATTAATTCCTCTTTTTGATTAAAAACCCTTAATTTTACACGTAAATTTTAATTATTTCCGAATATGAATCTATTAAAAAAATAATTACTAAAAACTAAAAGCTTAAAGGAGAGTATTTCTATGGCTCGCAAAAATGTATTAATTATGGGCGCAGCAGGACGCGATTTTCATAACTTTAATGTTTTCTTCAGAGACAACAAAGATTACAATGTTGTTGCTTTCACCGCAACACAAATTCCAAATATTGAAGGAAGAACTTATCCGAAAGAACTTGCCGGAAAACTTTATCCAAAAGGAATAAAGATATATGAAGAAAAGGAACTTGTTTCACTTATTAAAAAACTTAAAGTAGACGAAGTTGTATTCTCTTACTCTGATGTACCAATGGAATATGTAATGACAAAAGCTTCAATTGTTAATGCAGCAGGTGTATCATTCCGTTTACTCGGTGCAGCAGAAACAGAAGTTAAAAGTACAAAGCCGGTTATTGCTGTTCTTGCAGTAAGAACAGGTTGCGGAAAATCCCAAACCTCAAGAAAAATTGTTGAAGTACTAACAGCAGCAGGGAAAAAAGTTGTTGCAATCAGACATCCAATGCCTTATGGTGATCTTGTAAAACAAAAAGTTCAGCGCTTTGCAACTTATGCCGATCTTAAAAAACACAAATGTACAATTGAAGAAATTGAAGAATATGAACCGCATGTAGCACGAGGCGGAGTTATTTATGCCGGTGTTGATTATGAAGCAATACTCCGTGAAGCTGAAAAAGAAGCAGATGTTATTTTATGGGATGGCGGAAATAACGACTTCTCATTCTACAAAGCGGATGTAACCTTTACAGTTGTTGATCCACACAGACCCGGACACGAAATGACCTACTATCCGGGCAACACTTCATTAAGATTAGCAGATGCTGTTGTTATCAACAAAATTGATTCTGCAGATATGGCTGGGATTAACACAGTTAGAAATAATGTTATGAAGGTTAATCCAACTGCGACTATAATTGAAGGTGCCTCCCCAGTTACTGTTGAGCACCCCGAAATGATTCGCGGTAAACGTGTACTTGTTGTGGAAGATGGTCCTACGCTTACTCACGGCGAAATGAAATACGGTGCAGGAACAGTTGCAGCACAGAAACTCGGTGCAAAAGAAATTGTTGATCCGAGACCATACACTGTAAAATCCATAACAGATACATTTAAGAAATATCCTAACATTGGTGTACTTCTTCCTGCAATGGGATACGGCAATGCACAATTGAAAGACCTGGAAAAAACCATTAACAACACAAAATGTGATGCTGTTGTAATAGGTACACCGATTGATCTTAGCAGATATATTAATATTAAAAAACCAAGCACACGCGTTAAATATGATCTTCAGGAAATTGGCGCTATTACAATTGAAACTGTTTTAAGAGAAAAGAAGATTATAAAATAATTTTAGATTGTATTATGTTTAAGTGAAGTGGCGTGGCAAGTATAATATTTGTCACGCTGCATCATTAAACCCAAATCAAGTACAATTTCATATTCAGCAGGGGCACTTATGAAAAAATTATTCGGTTTATTCATTCTTTTAATTGCGAACATCTTTCCTCAAAACAATATTGATCTGCTTGTTCCACCTCAGGGGTTTGGCATTCAATCGCTTAATTCATCCGGCAATTCCTCAATCGTTAATGGTACATTTAATATTTTAGCTATGAATCCAGCTGCAATTGCAACGTTAGAAAATTATTCATTTGGAATATCTTATCAAATTAGTTCTGATATTGAAACAGGGTGGATAAATGATTCGAAAGTTTTTAGGCAGATTGATTTAGTTCCACAATCCTCCGGTGCTGTAGTAAGCTGGACCAATTTTTCATTTGGGTTGGGTTTTACACAAAGTTATAATTCCAGAGTAGACTTCATCTGGAATCCACATAGCTTTGAGGATCCGGAGATTACTGAATTTAAAGGCAGGGTAAATTCTTATTCTGCTTCGGCAGCTTACTCAATCAATGATATTCACAAAGGTTCGGATTTGTCATTCGGGATTAAATATACTTTTAATAGCGTGAACTTTGTCAGTCAGGGTTCCTGGGATGAAGTTTCACTTTCAGATTATGCATCAAGTTATGCTTTCGGAATTTTATACTCAAATAAAAGCACTTCAGGAAGAATTTCAAAAATTGGACTAAGTTTTACAACCAATACTAAGTTTGAAGAAGAATACTCTGTTTCTAGTATGACTGTTATAATAATTGACAATTCAAATCGAATCCAGGACATTAAGCAGAATACTGTATCCGGAAACATACCTGCTAAATTAAATCTGGATTTATCTTTTGATATATCAGATAACTTTAACCTGAATGGCTCTTTAGCTGGCATATTCTGGAGCAAAAATAATAACCAGTTAAAAGATCAGACGGAAATTTCAGCAGGTGTTACATATTATTTAAATGAAATAATCTCTCCTTCTCTTGGGTTTTATTTGACGGATAGAAAATATGAACCTGACTTTTATAATTTCAATAATAAATTCAATACGCTTTGTTTTATTGCCGGAACTAGGGTAAGTTTTAATAAAATCTCACTTGATATTGCATTGGCTGATTCACACCTTTTTTCCGATGAATTCAGCAGACAGACTATTGGTAAGCTGGGTTTAGGGGTAATGTTGTAATTATTGTGTAAGGTATTTTTTTCAGAATTTTGATTTAACAGCAGTGAATTTAGTTTTACTATCATATTTCAGGGAGAGTTATGAAAGCATCATTCGTAGTATTTTGTCTTACCTCAATTCTATTTTTTAATACTTTTACCTTTGCACAAGGCGAAGCTGCTGTACCCTTCTTACTATTACAACCTTCACCATCTTTAAGTGCAATGGGACAGACGGGAACAGCTTTACCAACCGACGATCCCTTCGGATTTATCTGGAACCCTGCACAGTTAGGTTATACAAGTCAACATAATAATCTTTCATTCATTTTCTATCCATCAAAACTTGAATGGCTGCCAACATTTAATTTAGGATTGGAAATTAAGGGTTCAGCCTTTAACGCAGGATATAATTTTAAGGATTTAATAAATTTCCCGTTAAGTGTTGGTTTGGGCTACTCATATACAGAACTAAATTTTGGTGAATACTTACGAACCAGTGGATCGGGTGCTTCACTTTCAGGTAGCTTTTATTCAAAAGATTATTACCATGCATATTCATTAGGTCTTGGAATAGATTACTTTGTACAATTAAATGCTGGAATTACTTTTAAACACATAACATCAATTCTTTCCGATCCACCTACTCAGCCTGAAATTGGCGAAGGAAAAGCTGAGCCAAGTGTAATAGATTTTGGATTAATTATAAATGTTCCATTATTAAACCTTGTTTACAAAAACCTGCGTTTAGAATTAAAGAATGATTTGAATTTAATACCTGAATTTAATTTCTCACTCGGTTACTCAAAATCCAACATTGGTGATGAAGTATCGTATGTTGTTCCAGACCAGGCAGATCCTCTTCCAAGGTTAGACAGGATTGGCTACGGAATATCAACAGGTATTGATTTAATCTCTGATAATTTTCAATTGAATACTTTCAACTTTGCCCTAACCGTTGAAGCTGATGATATATTAATTAGAAAGGATGCATCTGGATGGTTCTATCAATCTACTTTAAGTGATTTACGTTTCTGGAAAAATCTTATAAACATCGAGAGCACTAATAACATAGTCTCTCACATTGGATTGAAATTCGACTTCTTCGAAACTCTAACTTTATACAAAGGTCACTTTTCAGGACGGAACATTGACGAAAGAAAAACAAACGGCTATGAGATAAAAGCATCCGGGTTGTTCAAACTCTGGGCATTATGGGCTAATGATCCGATCACCGATTTCTTAAGTAATCATTTTGATTTAAAATATTATAACACTACTTTTTTTGCGGATCATTATTTTGAAACCAAAATGACAGGATTAGCATTTTATATTAAAAACATTCATAGATTGTTTTAGGTTTAAGAGGTGTGATATATGATTATCGATAAACTTTCAAACTCAATATTGTATTCCGCTTTAGGAGAAGGAATTAAAAAAGCTTTCATTTACCTTCAAAACCAAAATTTTATTGAAGTTCAGCCGGGTAAATATGAAATTGACGGTGATAATATTTTTGTAATCGTAGCTGAATATCAAACCAAAGATAGAAGTGAAGGAAAACCTGAATCTCATAAAAAGTATATTGATGTTCAGTATGTAGCAGATGGATGTGAACTAATAGGATATACTCCGCTTGGAGCTCAGAATGTAATTGAAAAATACAGCGATGAAAACGATATAACCTTCTATAATGGGGATTGCTCATTTTTTAAGCTTGATAAGGGTATGTTTGCAATCTTCTTCCCGGATGATGTTCATTTGCCGGGAATAAAAGTAAATGAAAAATCTTTAGTGAAGAAGGTAGTAGTTAAAGTTAAAGTTAAAGTTTAATATGTAGAGACGTATTGCAATACGACCCTACTTGATAATTTTATTGTGGTGCATCAGCGGTGTATTTCTGTTTAACCTTCTCTTCCGATTCAAATTCTTTAACACCAGATATACGTATTGCTAATGACTTTCCGTCAAGTTGATGGAATTCCAATACCTCAAGCGGAGTCCCGCATTCAGGGTATTCCATTAAGCCCAGGTTAGTGAATTCTTTTTTAGCTATCTCTCCAATCTCAACTAAAGCATTTAATAATCGGTCACCCAGTCCGCCAACTGCAGAATGATCTTCAAGAACAAACAATCTTTTTTGATCTTTAACAACTTCCTTTAACCAATTTTTATCAATCTTATTTAACCAAGGCAAGTTTACAACCTTCAATCCGAAACTGATTTTTTTAAGGTAATCAGCAGCCACAAGTGCTTCGTGAAGCATAACAGGACCATAGCCAAATAATATTGCATCGGTACCTTGTGTTAATTCAGCGCCGATACCAACTTTAAATTTATAATCTTCCGGAAGTTGAATTCTTTCAGGCGAAGGACCTATAACTAATCTTAAAACACAATTCTCATCCGATTTGTTAATGCAATAATCTGTTGCCCATTTTGTTTCTTCTGCATTGCAGGGTTGAATAATAGTTACATTTGGCAGAGCACCAAACAACGAAATGTCACGTACACTTTGATGTGATTTACCAGGTCCTGCGGGAATCATTCCTGAAAAATGACATGTGTAAATGATTTTTGTTTTCTCCCCAGCGTTGTTGTAAATCTGTTCATTGGCTCTGGCTGCAAGAAAACTTGCGAAAGTATTTACAATCGGAATCAAGCCCATTCTTGCAAGTCCGCCAGCCATTGAAACCATATCTTGTTCTGCTATTCCGTTTTCAATAAATCGATCTGGATAAGTTTTTTCAAAATTGCGGAGTTTACAATCAGCGGAAAGATCACCATCTAGAACAACAAATTTTTTGTTTGACTTAGCAAGCTCAACAAGTGCTTCACCATAAGCTTCAGTAACAAATTCTTTATCGAGCTTAGTTATTGGTTTCCCTTCAGATTTGTTTTCAGGTATTTGAATTTTATTAATTTCAAGTTTTTCAGAATGTTTATTTATTACTTCGGTTAGTTCTGCTAATCCCTTATCATAACTTTCATCATCCGGTGCTCCTGAGTGCCATTTATAAAGAGTCTTACCCTGAAAAGTTTCAGTAAGGGGTTTTTCCATGAAGGATACTCCCCTGCCCTTAATAGTATCAGCTATTATCATTTTGGGTTTATCGATTACATTTTTCAGATCAGTAAAAGTTTTTTTAAGAACATTAAAATCGTGTCCATCGATTCTTACTACAAACCATCCGAATGCTTCAACTTTTTTTACAACATCTTCTATATTGTTAACATCAGCAACCAGCATATCAGTCTGATATTTATTGTGATCCATTATTGCCGTTATATTATTAACTTTTTGGTGTGCAGTTGCTTGAAGTGATTCATAGATCTGACCCTCTTGAAATTCTCCATCACCGGTTAATACATAAACGTGACCTTGATTTTTATTATACTCTTTTGCCCAAGCCATTCCTTTTGCCTTCGATATTCCCATCCCAAGAGAACCCGTACTTGCTTCAATGCCCGGTTGACGAACTTCAGGATGACCATCAAGACCCTGTAATCTTCTGAGCATCAATAATTTTTCTTTAGGAATTATTCCAAGTGCGTAAAATAATGAGTATAATCCTGGAACGTCATGACCCTTCGATGAGAAATAAATATCTCTGTCAGGTGAATCGAGTCCAACTTCCAAAACATTAAGCTCATTTAGATAAAGATAGGCGGCAATATCCATTGCGCTTAGTGAAGAACCAAGATGCCCCGATCCTGCTTTTTTAACTGCCACTAACGTGTTATACCTGCACATATCGGCGAACAATTTCATCTTTATCGACCAATCACCGTCAGAGGATTTTACTTTATCAAATTCCGATTTATTAATTAATCTATATGTCATTAAGACTCCGTTAATAGAACAATTTTGAAAATGAGTTTCTCAAAAATATGATTTAGTTTTGAGAAAAGTTCATGAATTTTTGTTAGCTTGAGCATTAAATCACATAGTTAACAAAAATAAAATTTCATCAATGTAATGTTTAAAAAGCAAACATTATATAACAAAGAATTAAAAAGGAGATATCATGGCAAAATTAATTAACGAGCCTGCAATAATCGAAGCAGCCGGAAATAAACCCAAAATTATTAAGGAATTTGTCGGATTAGTTAATAGCAATACCGAACAAGTAAGCATAGCAAAAATGACTAGTCCGGCAGGATGGGTTGAACCGGGACAAAAACCCGAATTTGATGAATTTACAGTTGTTTTGAAGGGTACTCTGAGAGTGGAAACAAAGAATAAAATTTTTGATGTTAAAGACGGACAGGCAATAATCATTTCAAAAAATGAGTGGGTTAGATACAGTACACCTGAACCTGAAGGAGCTGAATATATTTCGGTTTGCTTACCGGCTTTCAGCATGAAAACGGTTCATAGAGAAGGTGATTAAAGGTTTAAAAAAAGGAACCCGGTAACCGAAGCTACCGGGCCTGCCCATACAAAAGGTCTGGGGGTAAACCTTCTGCATGCTGCGATGTAAAAATAAAGTATAGTTTTGTACTTTGCAATACTTTGTATAAGATATTTATAAAAATATTTATTTTTTTTACCACGAAAATTTACTGCTGTCAAAAATTCTTAAGATTTTAATTTAATAGGTCGTTTCCCGTTAAAAAATTGTCAAAACTTTTTACAAATTAATAACATGACCGGAAAGCTGGCTCCTGAATTAGAGAATATTATCATTCTGTCAAGATGGCTTAACTTTTAAGTCTAACCATTATATTGTTTAATCTATTGAATGTAAGGTTTCAGTATCATTTGGAATAGTCAGCAGTTCAGCAAGCCTGACCGGAAACCACGTTTTTTCGAATTATTATATAAGCTATTTCTATTATTACTATGTATGTGTGAATAATTGCTAAAATGCGGGTCGGAACAAAAATATAATCCGACGCTATTATTGCTGATGCTAATTGTACGAAAACTTGTTACTATTTGTCTCTCATTTTACTTGCTTCGAGTTTTTCATGTGAATTCTTTCAAATTGGATATATTGATGAATCCGGCTCATATCGTATAGCATATTTCGCTTTTAAAGAAGGCAGAGAATCTTTTAACAAGTCTAAATGCGAATTATTGTCTTGTAACTGTGAAGATAATTGAAATAGAATTTTATCTTTTTATTAACCTTATCATTTCCTGAACTGCTTCTTTAATCCCGACAACAACAGACCTAGCAATAATTGAATGCCCGATGCTTACTTCATCAATATCAGTCAACTCCCGGAATACTTTTATATTCTGATAGTTTAACCCGTGACCTGCATTTACACCTAATCCAAGTTTCTTAGCATGTTTGGAGGCAATTCTAATTCTTTCAAGCTCATCAAATTGCTCCTCTTCAGAGACCGAATTTGCAAATATACCGGTATGAATTTCAAGAAAATCCGATTCAATTTCTGCTGCTGCGTCAATGTGATTTAAATCGGGTTCAATAAACAATGAAACTTCGATATTCGAACCGTGCAACTCCTTAATAGTATCTTTTAACAAAGTAACATTATCAATAACATTAATTCCTCCTTCGGTAGTAAGTTCCTGGCGCTTTTCGGGAACTATAGTAGCTAGTTCAGGTCCAATGTCGCAAGCAATTTTAATTATCTCTTCTGTTGCAGCCATTTCCAGATCAAGTTTTGTCGTGATAAGTTCACGCAGCAACCTCACATCCCTTTCATTTATATGGCGCCTGTCTTCACGAAGATGTACAACAATACCATCCACTCCGGATTGTTCGGCAATTAAAGCTGCTGTAACAGGATCCGGTTGTTCCTCACCTCTTGCATTTCTAAGAGTTGCTATATGGTCTACGTTTAAGGTTAACCTCATTTTATCCTCAGAAAATTTCTTTTAAAATGTTTATTAAAGAATCTAACCCGATGCCGTAATCATTTGCACGGAATCTTAATGCTGAAATAAAATCTATTGAAAACATAATACTTATATGAACGCCAACACAATAATAAATTGATTTTGTTCTTAGTGCAAGAATGCCCAGAGCAATGCCGCCTAAAATAGCACCAAAAGTTTCAAGCTCGGGTTTTCCGTTATGAAGAATTACAAATGGAATCATCTGGATAAGTACTGCATAATTTCCGAACTTTTCTTTCAAACCGAATAGCATAAAGCCACGCCAGATAAATTCCCATGCAAACATATATACAAGCATACCGGATTCATAAATGAAAAATAGGCTCCATGAATCTCTTGTATTTTGTAGATGCGGATATTTTGCAGCAAAGCTTTCAGTTGATGACACAATCCATATAAGTGGAAGCATCACTGTAAAAAAGATAATTGAAATTTTTAACCCCGTTCTGTAATCACCGGGGGTAATACCATAATCTTTTAAATTTTCTTTTAGAACAAATTTTATAACCAATGAGCTCAGAATGAACAAAGTGAAAAAATCACTAACGAACCAATAGAGATATTCTACTAGGTAAACATCATAGCCTGAAGGTGAATAATCAAACAGATTAGCCCGGAAAAATCTTCGTGAAGTATAATACCATGATATGGTTTGCAGAAATGCGATGGATATAAATATCACAACAACTTTTCTGTCCATTTCTGATATTATTTTTTTCAGATTTTTTAGTTCATTGATCAATTATTTATTCCGGGATTGTTCATTCTATAAATTCAACACTATTGGCAAAGGATTGCGACAATTTGACTAAAAGCTTCAGAAAATTAACAAAATTTTAATAAAGAATGCTGTAATCCGTGTTCTCTACCCTTGACATTTTTTTTAATTGAGGATATATTAGCACTCCCTATTTGAGAGTGCTAATAATTTATAAAGCATAAAATAAACATTAAAAGGAGTAATAAATATGAGTAAGATCAACTTGAAGCCTTTGGCAGACAGAATAGTTGTAAAGCCTTCAGAAGCGGAAGAAAAAACAGCTGGTGGAATTATACTTCCCGATACAGCAAAAGAAAAACCTGTTGAAGGTACAATCATTGCTGCCGGTCCGGGCAAAGTGGCTGATGACGGAAAAGTTATTAAAATGGAAGTTAAAGTCGGCGACAAAGTTCTGTATGGAAAATACAGCGGAACCGAAGTTACAATAAACGGTGAAGAATACCTTATAATGCGTGAAAGCGATGTATTCGGAATTCTTGGTTAAAAATTTTAATTGAAAATAAAATAAGAGGAAAAATATTATGGCAAAATTAATTGAGTACAGCGTTGATGCTCGTACGGCTTTAAAAGCAGGTGTAGATAAACTTGCTAATGCAGTTAAAGTTACTCTTGGTCCTAAAGGACGTAACGTTATCATCGAAAAAAAATTCGGTGCACCAACTGTTACTAAGGACGGTGTTACCGTTGCTAAAGAGATAGAACTTGATGATCCAGTAGAAAATATGGGTGCACAAATGGTACGCGAAGTAGCTTCCAAAACCAGTGATGTAGCCGGTGACGGAACCACCACAGCAACTGTTCTTGCTCAGGCTATATACAGAGAAGGATTGAAAAACGTTACCGCCGGTGCAAATCCAATGGATCTAAAAAGAGGAATAGATTTAGCAGTTATTAAAGTAGTAGAAAATTTGAAATCAGTCAGCCGTGATGTTGAAGGTAGAAATGAAATTGCACAAGTTGGTTCAGTCTCTGCTAACAACGATAAATCCATCGGAGATCTTATTGCAGACGCTATGGATAAAGTAGGAAAAGATGGTGTTATAACCGTTGAAGAAGCAAAAGGAACAGAAACAGCTCTGGATGTTGTTGAAGGTATGCAGTTTGACCGTGGTTATATATCACCTTACTTCGTTACAGATACGGAAAAAATGGAAGCGATACTTGAAGACCCTTTCATACTTATTCACGATAAGAAAATTTCTGCTATGAAAGATCTGCTTCCTGTACTTGAAAAAGTTGCTCAGCAGGGTAAATCATTACTTATAATATCTGAAGATCTTGAAGGTGAAGCACTTGCAACTTTAGTTGTAAACAAGATACGTGGTACATTAAAAGTTGCAGCAGTTAAAGCCCCCGGATTCGGAGACAGAAGAAAAGCAATGCTTGAAGATATTGCTGTTCTAACAAGTGGTACTGTAATCTCTGAAGAAAGAGGATTTAAATTGGAGAATGCAACTGTATCATACCTTGGTACAGCCAAGAAAGTTGTTATAGATAAAGATAACACTACAATTGTTGAAGGCTCAGGCAAAACGGATGAAATAAAGAAAAGAATTAATGAAATTAAAGCTCAGATTGAAAAAACCACTTCTGATTATGACAAAGAAAAACTTCAGGAAAGATTAGCAAAACTTTCCGGTGGTGTTGCCGTAATCAAAATCGGTGCTTCAACAGAAGTTGAAATGAAAGAAAAGAAAGCAAGAGTTGAAGATGCTTTACACGCAACCCGTGCGGCAGTAGAAGAAGGTATTGTTGCAGGAGGTGGCGTTGCATTAGTACGAGCTATGGAAGTTCTTGAAAAATTAAAGGGTGAAAATCCAGATCAGACTACAGGAATAAAAATTGTCCAGAAATCTCTTGAAGAACCACTGAGACAAATTGTAAACAATGCTGGTCTTGAAGGTTCTGTTGTTCTTCAAAAAGTAAGAGAAGGTAAAGATGACTTCGGTTTCAATGCCGCTACTGAAAAATATGAGAACCTGATTAAATCAGGTGTAATTGATCCTACCAAAGTTACCAGAACAGCACTTGAGAATGCAGCTTCCGTATCCTCACTTCTTATTACAACCGAAGCGGTTGTTTATGAGAAAAAGGAGAAAGAAGCACCAGCTCCGCCAATGCCGGGTGGAATGGGCGGTATGGAAGGAATGTATTAATAGGCTCGTAAAACCTGTTAAAGGCGAGGAATTTCATCCTCGCCTTTTTAATTTTAAATCTTACTAATTTTGGTCTGAGTTTTGCAGAAATATGAACGTAATTTTACAATTAGTTGTTTAAGTATCTAATAAATCAGAAAAAACAAAGATAATGCTTCAACTTATAAACCTTACGAAGAAATTCGGAAATTTTACCGCGGTAAATAATGTCAACATTCATATTAAAGAAGGAGATTTTTTCGGCTTTCTTGGTCAGAATGGTGCAGGAAAAACAACTACCATAAAAATGATTACCGGGCTTTATGCCCCAACCAGTGGAAATGTACTGATTGACGGAATTGATATTCAAAAACATCCCATTGAAGCAAAGAAACTGATAGGTTACATACCAGACCAGCCATTTCTTTATGATAAACTTACAGGCAAAGAGTTTCTTTATTTCTGCGGTGGACTCTATAAAATTGAGAAGAACGCCTTACGTATTAAAATTGAAGAAACCATCTCAGAACTTAAGATTAATCAGTGGGTAGACAAACGAACCGAAGAATACTCACAAGGAATGAAGCAGAGAATTGCAATAGCTTCCGCACTTCTGCATGATCCAAAATTTATTGTGGTTGATGAACCGATGATTGGTCTTGATCCTCAGAGTGCTTTAATTGTAAAGAATGTTTTGAAACGGAAAGCTTCAGAAGGGGTTTCAGTGTTTATGTCAACACATAGCCTGAACATTGCCGAAGAAAAGCGCCTCTCGCCGCGGGTCTCGTCGTGGCGCTCGCGTGCACCGCGCGCGGCGCCGATGTCGACATCGACGCCCTGAGGGCCGCGGCATTCGACGCGTACGCCGCCGGCGGCGTGCGCGCGATGGCGGCTCCGCATCTCCGCGCGATCGCGTTCGACCCGCAGTACCGCGAGTTCCTCGGCCGCGCCCTCGAGGCGCACGCGGACTTCGGCGGGCGCGACCCGCGCAGGTGTTTCGACGCGGCCTTGGCCGCGGTCGCGCCGTACATCCAGGAGCGGTTCGACGAGGCCGGCGAGCGGCCCCTGCCGCCGGAGCTCG
>JAWOIK010000249.1:0-39720 GCA_046484705.1 Ignavibacteriaceae bacterium
GTTGTCTTCAAGTATCCAGCTTGCTTCTCCAAGGTCAATTCCAATTTCATGAGCACGGTTTACAATTTCCCAATAAAATACTGAATCCAATCCTTTTTTCTGAAATTCGGGAATAATGCCAAGCGTTAAAATTCGGGACCATTTTATTTTTTTCTTTTGTGTAAATAGTTTTATAAAATTGAATGGAAATAATCTGCCGTTCATGCTTTTGAAAATTTCATTATAATCCAGCATTACAAGTGCAAAGCCAACTAGCTTACCTTCAATTTCACCGAACAAAACTAAGGACGGCTCAACCAAAGGTTTAAGATCTTTTGCCATTGCATCGATTTGATCATTGCTCAAAGGAATGAAACCCCAATTAGGAGCCCATGCTTTATTATAAACATATTTAACTTTTTCTAAATCCCTATTAAAATTATTTGCTTCAAGCTGGGAGATTTCCAGTTTATATCTTTCTCTTGCAATCTGCTGAACACGTTTCAGTTTTTCAGAGGACATAACTATATGATTTTCAAGTTTGAAAGCATATAAGTCTTTAGCTTTTAACATTCCATAATTTTCGCAGAGCTGAATATAATATTTCGGATTATATGTCATCAGAAGTCGGGGAGAGTCATCAAATCCTTCATAAAGCATTGCCCATTCATCATTGCTGGATGGATTTGCCGGACCAAGCATTCCTTTCAATCCTTTTTTTATTAGCCAATCTTTTACAGCATCAAACAGTGCATTTGCAACGGACTGATCATTCACTGATTCAAAGAAACCGAAGAATCCATTTCCATCGTTGTGGTGTTCCAGGTGAACTTCATTTTTTATTGCTGCAATTCTTCCTACCAGTTCACCATTTCGTTCTGCCAAAAAATATTCAGCTTCGGCTTTTTTAAAAAAAGGATTTTTGTTTTTGTCTAGAAGTTTTTTTCTCTCCATAATAAGTGGCGGGACCCAGTGTTGATCATTTTTATAAATTTTCCATTGAAATTTTATAAACTTATCTAAGTCGGAATTATTTTCAACTATCCTGATTTTAATATCATTCATGCAATTCCTCATCTTTAAAAAAAAGCATACTCAACACGAGTATGCTAGAATAATAATTAAGAATTTCACAATACCTAAATAATACCTAACGCCTTTCCAGCATCTTCAAAAACATGAATTATTTCATCCAAATGTTCTTTTTCATGAGTTGCCATATAACTTGTTCTCATCATTTGTCTACCTTGCGGCACACCGGGAGAGATGAATACATTTACAAAGACACCATGATCATACAAATATTTCCACATCATAAAAGAACGTTCATCATCACCAATTATAACCGGAACTATAGCAGTTCTTCCCTGGATTACGTTAAATCCCTTTTCAGTAAGATGTTTCCTCATATAATTAGCATTATCGATGAGTTTGGTAACCCTTTCCGGTTCTGTTTCAAGTATATCCAGAGCAGCAAGTGCAGATGCAACAGATGCAGGTGTTGGAGAAGCGCTGAATATTAAAGCCGGGGAAAAATGTTTTAGATAGTTTATTACACGTTCAGATCCAGCAACAAATCCTCCAAGAGAAGCAAATGTTTTTGAGAAAGTACCCATTGTAAGATCGATTTCTTTTTCCAGATTGAATTCACTCGAAGTTCCTCTTCCGCCTTTTCCAATAACACCAACAGAGTGAGCATCATCAACCATTATTCTGGCACCATACTTCTTTGCTATTTCGTATAACTTGTCAAGATGAACAATTTCTCCGCCAGTACTGAAAACACCATCGGTTGCAATTAGTTTTCCGGAACTTTCAGGCAGTTTGGAAATTTGTTTTTCCAGATCAGCCATATCGTTATGTTTATATCTGACAAGATCACCCATTAAGCCTTTTGTCATCATTGTAGCGGCAACAATACAAGCATGATTATCTTTATCCGATATAACATAATCGCCGCGTTGAACCAAAGTAGGAATAATTCCCTGGGCGCTTTGATAACCAGTACTGAAAAGAAGTACTGATTCAGTATTAAAAAATTTTGCTAATCTGCTTTCTAATTCGATGTGAAGATCAAGAGTGCCGGTAAGATAACGCGAACCGGAACAACCTGTACCATATTTCTCAACCGCTTTAATTGCAGCTTCTTTTACTTTAGGATGACCGGTTAAACCCAAATAATTATTAGAACCCGCCATTATTATACGTTTACCTTCAATCTGAACAACCGGGCCTTCATTTTCTTCGATGGGTCTGAAGTAGGGGTAAACTCCTGCAGCTTTTACTTCATCAGCCCGTGTAAAATCATAACACTTTTTAAATAGATCCAATAATTCCTCCTCAACAGTTGGCCGGATAGTGTGATAAAATTATAAATAGTACCAGTTTTTTGTTAAATTAACCGGCAAAATTTATAATTAAATACTTCTAAAAACAAATAAATCACTATCTATGCAAAGCCAGCAAATCGCAGTGGTAACAGGTGCAAACGGATTCGTTGGCAGTCATCTTGTTGACCTTCTTATTGAAAAAGGACTTATCGTAAAATGCATTACACGAAAATCCAGTAACCTCCGTTGGCTCGATAAAAAAAATGTGGAAATTCATGATTGCGGACTATTTAATAAAGATGGATTAAGAACTGCTTTAAAAGATGCCAATTATATTTTTCATGTTGCCGGTGTTGTAAAGTCTAAAGATCCCGGGGGTTACTTTAAAGGAAATGTAGAAACAACTAGAAATCTTCTGGATGTATCGTTAGAAAATAGTAATACGGTTAAAAGGTTTGTTGTGGTTAGCAGCCTGACTGTTACAGGACCTTCACCCGATGGTAAACCTGTTAATGAGGAAACTGAGTGCAAGCCTATAACAACTTATGGAAAAAGTAAACTTGAAGAAGAAAACGTTACATTGTCATATTCAGATAAATTGCCTGTTACTATTTGCAGGGCTCCGGCAGTTTTTGGTGAAAGAGATACTGAAATATTCATTTACTTCAATACATTTAGTAAAGGATTGACTACAACAATCGGATTTAATAAAAAATCATTGAGTTTAATTCATGTTACTGATCTTGTTAACGGAATATTTCTTGCGGCAAAAAGTGAAAAAGCAATCGGGCAGATATATTTTATTAGTTCAGAAAAATTATATACCTGGCAGGAAATAAATCATATAACTGCTGAAATAACAGGGAAGAAAGCTTTTGTTGTAAAAGTACCGCATTTTCTTGTTTATTCAATTGCTGCTATTGCGCAATTTTTTGCCATGTTTGGTAAAAATGCTGCAACCCTTAATATTGAGAAAGCAAGAGATATAACTCAGCAATACTGGATTTGTGATACTTCAAAAGCAATGAGGGATTTGGGATATAAACAAAAAATATCTGTGGAAGAAGGAATTAGAAGAACAATTGAATGGTACAAAAAAATGAAATGGATATAATTTACTTCTATGATTAATTGTTTTTTGCACCTTCTCTGATCCAGGTTTTAAAACCATTAATTTGGTTTTCTGTAAACGGTAGGGAATACCCTATTGGCGGCATTTCTGGAAAACCAGGTCTTCCCTCAACTGTCCAGATCAACAAACTTGTTTCCGGTTCGCCTGGTACAACTATTCTTCCATCAACGAATCTTGTGTGAATGGATAAATCTAACCCAGCATCATATCTACCATTACCATGACAATTATAACACTTAACTCGTAATACCGGGATAATATGATCTGCATAACTGACATTAGAATCAGGAATTACTCTGTTATCTACATCCTCAACGGTAATACTATCATCACAGGAAATAAGAAGAATCACAGTTATGAATATCGGACAGGTTAATTTCAAGAATATTTTTATCATAAGTTTAATAATTTATATACCAAATTAGATTAATAATTATCATACAGCAACAGATTATTTTGTCGCTTCAACAGGAATTCAAAAAAAAATTGAATTGCAAAATCAATTTAACTTTTTTAGGTTTGTAGTGGTACTTGCATATAATCGTGGCGATAGCTCAATTGGAGATGATTACTAGAAGCTTAAGAAGTTCATCGATCATAATATATAAACAGGGGAAACACGGAGGGATAAAAATATTTAATTTTCATACGGGGCTATAGCTCAGTTGGGAGAGCGTCTGAATGGCATTCAGAAGGTCAGCGGTTCGATCCCGCTTAGCTCCACAATAAAACTAACCTGTCATAATGTTCTACCTATATATATTAAAAAGTAAACAAACCGGGAAGTTCTATATTAGTCAGACTGAAAACATAGAGAGACGAATCACCTACCATAATTCAGGTTATAATAGATCAACGAAAAGCGGAATTCCGTGGGAATTAGTATATACCGAGAAATATTTTACAAGAGCTGAAGTTGTGCAGCGTGAAAATGAAATAAAGAAAAAAAAGCAGAAAGTATTTAGAGAGCATGGTTGTAATGGGAGAGCGTCCCGATTGAAAATCGGGAAGGTCAGCGGTTCGATCCCGTTTAGCTCCACAATCAATTCAAAAATCTTCTAGGAATCCAGTCATATTCTGGATTAAATTTCTTCAATAGTTTTGATCATAAATTAATTTACCAGCACCTTAGTATAACTCTTATTTTAATTCGTTATTTTCGCTTTAATGAATTTACTTCCTGTCAATAATTATTATAAAAAAATATTTCAGGTTGCACTTCCGGCAATTGCAGGACTATCAACGCAAATGGTGGTATCGTTGGTAGATTCAGCAATGGTTGGTCGGCTTGAGGAAGCTTCTTACGCATTGGCTGCAATGGGTATAGGCGTATTAGCAACATGGGCTTTGATAAGTTTTTTTTCAAGTTTAGCAACCGGTATTCATGTTATTGTAGCTAGAAAGTTTGGTGAGAATAGTTTTATTGCCTGCGGAAATACTTTAAATAATTCGCTTCTTATTGCTATTGTGATTGGTTCTGCTGTTGCTGCTGTAGGTGTATTATTTGCTCATCCCCTCGCATCTTTTTTTGCTTCCGATCCCAGGGTTGCATACTATGCATCTGAGTATATTTTTTTCCGATTTCTTGGTATTCCGCTTTTCCTTATTTCTGTCTCTTACCGCGGATTTTATTTTGGTATAAGTAAAACCAAAATATTTATGGTATCAGGAGTGGTCACAAATTTACTCAATATTGTTTTTAATTATATTTTTATTTATGGATCTTTCGGTCTACCAAGAATGGGCCTTGCTGGTGCAGGATTAGGCTCAACTCTGGCAACTTCATTTGATCTTTTCTTTTACACATTTATAATTCTGCTTCCTGCATACAGACAACGATATCAGAATTTCAGGAGATTTAAGTTCGATTGGGAAATAATAAAAGCAATCTTCAGAATATCTCTTCCAGTATCATTTCAAAATGTTTTTATCCTAATCGGATTCTTAAGTTTTGTCTCTATTACCGGAATGATTGGTATTAAGGAACAGGCAGCTACACAAGCAATAATTAGCACATTATTCATTTCATTTCTACCGTGTTTTGGGTTTGGAATTGCTGTGCAGACATTGGTAGGAAATAATCTGGGAGCTGGTAAATATATTCTAGCTAAAATTTATGGTTTTGAAACAGCAAAAGTTGCAAGTATATACACAATCTTTCTTGGATTCATTTTTATTTTAGTACCACAGGTGGTACTACTATTAATTACAACAGATCAAAGTATTATTGAAGCTGCCAAACCGGGACTTAGAATTGCAGGTTTTGCACAACTGTTTTATGCTACCGGAATAGTATTAGCCAATGCATTACAGGCTGCAGGCAGAACTGTTTTTGTTATGATGGCAGAGGTAATTGCGAATATATTTATTTTCGTACCCATTGCTTATTTATTGGGTATCACTTTTGAATTTGGTCTGACAGGTGCCTGGTTTGCTCTTCCTGTATATATAATTGGTTATTCACTGGCAATTTTTATCAGGTTTAATTCAAAAGATTGGTATTTACAGATAAAAATTGATTCAGACTAAAAGCTCAGCTTTAAATTTTAGCAATAAATTCATTTATTACTTGACTTTAACGGCGCATCAGAATATATTTTGATCGTGAATATTGAAAAGTCGAAATATTACTTCATATTCTTACTTTTTATAAGTGCTGTTTACGCAGGCGCTTATATTGAATATTTTCATGCAAGAAGTGAGGGTGATGATGTTCTCCTTGAATGGAAAACAGGTGAAGAATTAAACCTTCAAAAATTTGCTGTTGAAAGAAAAACTCCCCAGAGCGGATACGCTGAAATTGCAACTATCAATCCTAAAGGCAGCAATTCATTTTATTCTTATGTAGATAAGAATGCTTACAAAACAACAGAATTGCTCTTTAACTACCGCCTTAAAATTGTTGATAATAATAACTTAGCTTCTTATTCTCACGAAGTAACAGTTTCGCATAACGTTTCCGGTGTCCCTCGTACATGGGGCAGTATCAAGGCACTTTTCAGATAACATTTTGTCATCGTTCTTAAATCCACTATCTGTAATTACCTCTCTCAATTCTAGATCATTTAAGTTTAAAATTGTTTATTCCATTTCTTTTTGTTCATTTATTATTTTAATAACCCTTACACAATTGAGTTGTTCATCTTCTAAAAGATTTACAACAGAGTCAGACGGAATTGAAGAAAAAAATAAAATCGATAATATTTTAAATAATGAATCTGATATAACCAGCGAGTTCAGAATATCTGAAAGCGGAACGATAAGGGTTCTTCTGAATGAGTATACTTCATCAAAAACTGTACGACTTGAATCAACCGTAGATTTTATTTCCGGTAATTCAAAGCTTGCAATTGTAAATCGTGGTAATGAAATTCAAATAAAACCTTCATCGAATAGTCTAAATGTTTCTATCCGTGATCGGAGGTACGTGCTTAATGAATTTATTTTATCACCCGCCGGTGAGGAAAATATAATAGTGATTGATGGAAAAAAATATAAAGGGAAAATAAAAATTTCTAATGCCGGGGGTAATTTAATTTTTATAAATCAAATTTCGTTAGAAGATTATGTTAAAGGCGTTATGCTGAAAGAAATGCCGTTGGGAAAAGGGAATGAAAATTATGAAGCATTGAAAGCTTTTTCAATCTGTGTTCGGACTTATGCCTTTACAAAAATATTTGAACGAAAATTACAATACGATATACTGCCCGATACACGCGACCAGGTTTATGGCGGTGTTGAAGGTGAAAGTGAACTTTCAAATAAAATTGTTGATGAAACCCGCTCACAGATATTAACTTTCAAAAACCAGCCGGCTGTTATTTTTTATCATTCAACCTGCGGTGGTATAACAGAAGATGCATCGAACGTTTTTTCAAATGTTAATGTAACATATTTAAAAAGTATAATAGATGGATCACCGGCTAACTGCACCATTTCACCAAGGTATAGTTGGACAGAAATCATTCCGGAATATCAAATCATTAATAGGTTACAGAAATCCGGTTATCTAAACAGTAATAATTATTCAGTTAAAACTGTAAGTATCAATTCCCGGTTTAAATCCGGAAGGGTAAATGAACTGGAGATTAGACTTAGTTCGTCACACAGAGAAGAGAAATCAGTAAAACTCTTTGGTAATAATATTAGATCTGTTATACGAACGGCTGACGATAAATCAATACTAAGAAGTAATTTTTTCGAAATATCCGGACAGTCGGGTGGAAATATCATCTTAAAAGGAAGGGGAGCAGGACACGGAGTTGGACTATGCCAATGGGGTGCAATCAGTTTATCCCGAACGGGATTAGATTACAAACGAATTTTAGCGCACTACTATCCCGGAACAGAAATTCAAACTATAGATGATAAATAAAAACATAAAAATTACACTTGCTTCAAAATCACCGCGAAGAAGAAAACTTCTCAAGCAACTGAACATTAGCTTTGGTTCAATTTCAGTTGAGACAGATGAAAGAGTAAAGAAAAATGAAAAACCTGCAAATTCTGTTAAAAGAATTTCAAATGAAAAACTTTTGAAGGCGAGAGAAATTGTAATTAATGGAATAATAATTACTGCTGATACTATTGTAGTCCTTAACAAAAAAGTGATTGGAAAACCTAAAAACAAAAAAGATGCTTTCAATATATTAAAAGCATTGAGCGGCAAAATTCATACAGTATATACGGGTTATTCAATTTTCAATTGTTCAACAAATAAGCAAATAACAGATTTCGAAAAAACAAAAGTGAAATTTCGTGTTCTTTCAGATCAGGAAATCCTGGAATATATCAATAGCGGCAGTCCTATGGATAAAGCAGGTGCTTATGGTATTCAGGACGATTTTGGTGCGGTATTTATAGAAAAAATAAATGGATGTTATTACAATGTGGTCGGACTTCCCCTTGCTAAGTTATATCACTCCTTATTGAGGATTTTATAATTGACAAAAAAAATCCGGCAAAGAATATTCATTTCTATTGCCTTCGCTGGAATTATTTACCTTGGATTTTCCATCTACGCCGATTTCAACCAGGTATTAGAATCATTTAAACATTTTAGCTGGACTCTTCTTCCACTGCTTCTTTTGTTATCGCTTTTTAATTACTTATCCCGCTATTTGAAATGGAATTACTATATAAATTTATTAGAAATCAAACTGAAAAAATGGGATTCGTTTTCTATCTTTTGCTCGGGATTAATTATGTCAATTACTCCTGGCAAATTTGGTGAATTATTTAAAGCTTACCTTGTTAAACAGATTAATAATGAGCCGGTTAGTAAGTCAGCCCCGATTATTTTTGCCGAAAGGGTGACCGATTTTTTATCACTGGTAATTATTTCGTTGATTGGTGCATACATTTTTAATTATGGAAGAGAAATAATTATTATAATTGGAATTATGCTGATTGCTGGTATAATTATCCTCTCAAATAAAACTATTGCAGCAGTAATTATAAAGTTATTCTCAAAAAATAAATTTTTAAAAAAACATACGATTAGTATTAGTAATGCTTATGATTCCTCCTACAAATTACTGGCAATCATCCCGTTGATTAAAATGACTTTACTTAGTGTTATTTCATGGGGATTTGAGTGCCTGGGATATTATCTAATTTTAGCTAATTTAAAAATAGAATTAAGTTTAATGTGGGCATCTTTTGCATATGCATTTGCAACAATTGTTGGTGCCGTTTCAATGCTGCCGGGCGGACTGGGTGTAACAGAAGGTTCACTTTCTTATCTGGTTATTGATCAGGGTTATCCAAAGGATGTAGCTTTTGCTTCTACATTTATAGTTAGAATTATAACTTTATGGTTTGCAGTGTTAATTGGGGTAATAAGTGTTCTTGTATATCAAAAGAAATTTGGGAATATTCAATTCGAAATTAAAAATGATAAAACAGAATTGCTGGGTGCAAAAGATTAAAATTGGATTGAAACGAACATACAAATCTTATCAACTCATAGAAGGTAAGTTATTATTTTACAAGCTATATCTAGCGAATAACAGAAGTAAAAAGTTCACAATTTACAAATGAACTAAAATTAACCATTCTACCTGATCTTTTAACCCTGTTATTTTGATCGATACCGATTTAAACCTATTCTACCTTCGATTTTTAATCGAATCTTGAAATTCAGAGCCAATATTAGTATTTTGAACAGTAAAATTAATAAGAAAAGGAGATTGTTATGGGACAGAATAATAGTAATTTGACCAAAGGATTGTTACTTGGGCTTATCGCGGGAGGATCCCTTGGTGCCATATTAGCTTTGCTCTACGCTCCTAAAAGTGGAAAAGAACTTAGAGCTGACATAAAGCATAAAGCCGATGATTATTTGGATGAAGCTGAAAAATATTTATCTGAAGCAAAAGACAGAGCCAAAGATCTTATTAATGAAGGAAGGAAGAGATCAGAAAGAATAATTACTGATGCAAAATCCAAATCCGATGAAATTTTGAAAGATGCGGAAAAAATATTTCATGACGCAAAAACAAAAACCAGTGAATCAGTTCATTTAGGTAAAGAAAAATTTGAGTCGGAAGCAAACCGCATAAAAGAATCTGTCAAAGCAGGTATTGACACATACAAGGAATCTAAGAAGTCTTGAAATTATAATGAGTCTTGTAGACATATTCATACTGATCTTATTAGTAACAGCTTCAGCATTATGTATTGCATTGATAATCGGGCTGAAAAAAATTATTCAGTCCGTATCAATGCTTCAGAAGGATATTAACGAATTAACTACCTCTATTAAACCACTAATAGACTCAACGCAATTATTAACCGAAAACTTAAACAAAGTTACGAAAGAAACACAATCCCAACTTAATGTATCAAAATCTATTGTTAACGATATCAGAGATCGTGTGAATAGAATACTTGAGTTCGAATATAAAGTAAGAGACGGAATGGAAAATGCCGTTATGCCGCTTATCAAAAACTTGAGTGCTGTTTATAAGGGGTTTGATGCATTTTGGAAAAGATATAAAGACAAATAAACTAAAATCTCACCCGGAAGACAGGAGGAAATCCCTTGAAAGAATTCGGCCCAGAATCAATACGCAATATTACATTAATTGGACACGGCGGAAGTGGAAAAACTTCACTTTCTGAAATACTTTTATTCACTGCAGGTGAAATAAACAGGATTGGTAATATTGCGGAAGGAAATACAGTGTCCGATTATTCTCCAAATGAAATGGAAAAACAAATTTCAATTTCATCTTCTTTACTTCATCTTGAATGGAACAGCAATAAAATAAATATTATAGATACACCAGGTTATTCTGATTTTATCGGTGATGTAAAATCGGCAATGAAAGTTTGTGATACTGCAGTTATGATTTTAAAATCTGCAGAAGGTGTTGAAGTAGGTTCTGAGTCAGCGGGAAGATTTGTAAATGAGTTTGCACTTCCCTCAGCTATTATCATTAATAAAGTTGATAATGAACATTCAGACTTTGACTCAACTTTCCAGAAAGCAAAAGACAGATTAACATCAGGTGCAACTGTTGTAACTTTTCCTGCAAAGCAGGGAATCAACTTTGACACAGTAATTGATGTTCTTAAAATGAAAGCTTATCAGTACGGAATTGCAGGTTCAAAAACAGTCACAGAAATCGATATACCTGCAGATCAAAAAGATTTTGCCGAAACATACAGAGTTGAGCTAATTGAAAAAATTGCTGAAACAAATGAAGAACTTATGAATAAATATTTCGAAGATGGTAATCTGTCGGAAGAAGATCTTGAGAAGGGAATTACTGCGGCTTTAGTTAACCGTAATTTTACTCCTGTGTTTGCTGTATCAGCAACAAAAGCTGTCGGTATAAATAACTTTTTGGATTTTGCGGCAACATATTTTCCTTCTCCGGCAGATAGGGGCGGTGAGGAAGCAAAACTGGCTGAAAAAAATGATAAGATATTAGTTAAGCCTGATCCTTCAGGTGAACCGATAATGTTTATATTTAAAACAATTTCCGAGCAGCATGTAGGTGAACTTTCACTATTTAAAGTTTATTCAGGTACGATTCAGTCGGGTTTAGATCTTATTAATGAGACAAATAATAAAACTGAGAGATTAAGCCAGCTTTCAGTTCTTAACGGTCACAGTCGTAAGGATGTAACAAGAATTTTAGCTGGTGATCTGGGTGCTGTTGTTAAACTAAAAGACACTCATACTAATAATACATTGGCATCCAAAAACTTTCCGGTAATTATTAATCCAATTGAATTTCCTTCACCCGTCATCCGTGCAGCAATTTTACCTAAAGCAAAAGGTGATGAAGATAAAATTGCAACCGGATTACATACACTTCATGAGGAAGATCCATCATTCTCAGTTCAATATGATCCGGAGATTGCTCAGACTATTGTAGCAGGACAGGGTGAACTGCAACTTTCATTAGCAGTGAAAAGATTGAAGGAGCGTTACAAAGTTGATGTTGATTTAGCTGAGCCCCGTATTCCGTATCGTGAAACTATCAAAGGCCGGGTTGATGATGTTGAATATAAACACAAAAAACAATCAGGTGGAAGGGGACAATACGGACATGTTCACTTCAAAATGGAACCACTTCCTCGCGGATCCGGTTTGGAATTTGTAAATGCAATTGTTGGTGGTGTCGTTCCAGGCAGATTTATTCCTGCTGTTGAAAAAGGAATAATAGAAACTATGGGTAAAGGAGTACTTTCTGGCAACCAGGTTGTTGATGTTAAAACCACACTTCATTTTGGTTCCTACCACGATGTTGATTCCGATGAAATGTCTTTCAAGATAGCCGCCTCACAATGTTTCAGAAAAGGATTTATGGAATGTAAACCCTGCCTTCTTGAACCGATATATGAAATTGAAGTTATTGTCCCTGATGAATATATGGGCGATGTAATGGGTGATATTTCCAGCCGGAGAGGAAAAATTCTTGGCATGGATTCCGACGGACTTTACCAGATTATTAAAGCGAATGTTCCACTAGCAGAACTTCATAAGTATTCTTCTCAATTGAGAAGTTTAACCCAGGGGCGTGGTACCCACACTGCCAGGTTTTCGTATTATGAAGAAGTTCCAAAAGAGGTAGAACAAAAAGTTATAGATGAGTATAACAAATCACGGGAAGAAGATAAATAAATTTACAGGGCTGCTTCTGTATAAGCAGCCTTTTTAATATTATGGAAAAACTATGGTCACCCTGGCGTTCAAAGTATATTGAATCATTTAAAAATGATTCAGAAGAAAAAAAATGTATTTTCTGTACGATGGCAGAATATAAGATTGATGGCGATAATAACTTAGTTGTTGACCAGGGTATAAATACATTTACAGTTCTGAATCTGTACCCTTACAATAATGGACACCTGATGGTAGTTCCTAAAAAACATACCAGTGAGTTTAACGAACTTAACGAAATTGAACTTTTGGAAGTGATGAAAAAGCTACAGTCGGCTCAGATGGCACTTACTGAGGTTATGCATCCGCACGGATTCAATATTGGGGCTAACATAGGAAAAGTCAGCGGTGCCGGAATTGATGAGCACATTCATTTTCACTTAGTTCCCCGATGGAATGGAGACACTAATTTTATGCCTGTAATTGGTGAAGTCAAAGTCATTTCACAGGATTTGCTTGAAACAAAGAAAAAGTTGATTCTGGCGTACAAACAATTATCACTTTAATCATTTCAAAAACAAATATTAACTATGAATTTAATCAAGACTTTTCGCATTCTATTAGTATCATCATTTCTTATTATTCTCACTGTATCCTGCGCAATTAATAAGAAGGATAATGACAAAGTTTGGAACCTTGTAATGAAAGAAGGATTATTGTACAAAGATTCGCTTGCAACTGAACCATTTACCGGTCATTATGAAGGTAAAGTAATGGGAAAGAAAATTGAATTTGATGTGGTGGATGGGAAAAAAAATGGAATATTTGTCATTTATAATCAAAATGGTAATGTAGAAACGATTGGCTATATTGAAAATGAAAAGAATTACGGTGAATGGAAATACTACTATCCTAATGGTGTTTTAGAATCAGTTGGTAAATTCAGGGAAGATAAACCTGATAGTGTATGGAACTGGTACTATATGACCGGGACAGTGAAACAAACCGGTGAATTTTCGGGTGGCAAAAAACACGGCGAATGGAAATATTATGATGATTTTGGAAATCATTATCTTACGATGAAATATAAGAACGACGAGTTAAAAGATTCCATCTCATATGAGCTTCCGGTAGTTCAAGAGGAAAGTATTGTCGATACCCTTTATAAAGAATCAAATTAGGCTTGAATAGTTATATTGTTAGTTCGAAAAGGTTTAGATAAATTTAATGTGTGTTACAAATAAAGGTATTTATATGAAATTTATTCCGCTAATTCTCTTAATCGGATTTTTTATGGTCTCATGCAGCAGTAAAACAGACAAAGAATTATTTGCTGAAGCCACAAAATATTTTGAAGAAAATAAAATACCTGAAGCAATAACAGCGTATGAAAAAATTGTTGAAGATTTTCCGAAAAGTAATTTAGCTCCTCAGGCAATTACACAGCTTGCAGGAATCTACCATGGAAAAAAAATTCAGACAATGGCTGAAACAGAATCTTTGGCGAAAGCTGATAGTTTATTTTATTTAATCTACTTAAAATATCCCGATAGTCAGGAAGCACCGCTGGGATTATTTATGGCAGGATTTATACAAGCTAATGAGTTAGGGGATTATCAGCGGGCTACATTAACCTATAATAGTTTTCTGGAGAAATACCCGGAACATGAACTTGCAGTTTCGGCTAAAGAGGAACTTGATAATATGGGATTAACTCCCGAAGAAATTCTAAGAAAAAATCTTGCTACACAGGAATAATGGCAACATCGTTTTCCGATTATAAAACTTATCTTAATCCTTCTACAATCTCCAAACTTAACAGTCTTGAACTAAAGGCAAGAATGGTGGTTGAAGGATTTATGGTCGGCTTACATAAAAGCCCGTACCACGGTTTCAGTGCTGAGTTCAGTCAACATCGTCCATACATGCAAGGTGATGATTTAAAGAATGTTGACTGGAAAGTATATGGTAAAACCGAGAAGTATTTCATTAAACAGTATGAGGAAGAAACAAATCTAAAAAGTCATATTATTCTTGATACAAGCAGATCAATGGATTTTAAGTCTGATGATAATATTTCAAAATTAAACTATTCTATTATACTTGCTGCCGCATTAAGCTATCTTATGATCAAGCAGCAGGATGCAGTTGGTCTTGCACTATATTCAGAAAAAATTAACAAACTGCTGCCGCCAAAAGCATCCAGAACCTATCTTCAGGAAATATTAAAACAATTATCATCAGTTACTGCTGCTGAAAAAACTAACACATCTTCTTCACTTGGGGAAATTGCCGAGAAAATAAAACGAAGAGGTTTGGTGATCATAATTTCGGATTTTTTTGACGATGTGGAGATGGTGATCAAATCGTTGAAGAAGTTTGCTTATAAAAATAATGAAGTAATAATATTTCAAATACTTGATCCACTCGAAAAAAGTTTTGCATTTGGTAAGGATGCAGTTTTCAGGGATATGGAAACTCTTGAGGAGATGACCACACAACCATATCAAATTCAAAAAGCTTACAAAGAAGCAATGGATGAATTTACAGGAAAAATTAAGCGTGAATGTCTGAATGCAAATTTTGATTATAACCTGATTGACACTTCAACATCTTTTGATACAGCTCTTTATACGTATATTCAAAAGAGAACGAGATTATATTAAATCAGTTTATGTATTTCATTGAAATATAACTGTGAAAGGTTCTCAGCGTGAGTCTTCTCCTTTGCCTCTGTTATGATACGAATTATCGGTTCGGTATTAGACTTTCTGAAATGCACCCAATGATCTTCAAAATCAATTCTTAAGCCATCTACCGTATTAATTTTTTCTGTTGTGTATTTTTCCATTAATACCTCAATAATTTTATCAGGCAGAACATTGCCTAATTCAATCTTTTTCTTTGCAATAAAATACTGCGGCAGTGTTTCCTTTAATTCAGATAATTTGCAGTTTGCTTCGGTAAGATGCTGAAGTGTTAAAGCAATGCCGACTAAAGCATCTCTGCCGTAGTGAAGCGCAGGATATATTACACCGCCGCTGCCTTCACCCCCGATTACTGCATTAACTTCCTTCATCTTCTTTACAACATTCGCCTCACCAACAGCGGAACGGTCTACTTTGCAATTATATCCGGCTGCAACATCTTCCACTGCACGAGTGGTTGAAAGATTGATTGCAACATTTCCCGGAGTTTTTGACAAAATAAATTTTACCACCTGCGTAATTGTATTTTCTTCTCCGAATGGTTCAGCTTTGTCAGTGATCAAAACCAACCTGTCAACATCCGGGTCAACAACTACTGCAAAGTCAGCATTATTATCTTCAACTGCTTTCATAGTTTCGGTAAGATTTTCTGGAAGCGGTTCAGGTAGTCGGGGGAATATTCCTGTCTTTTCACAGTTCAGTTCAATTACTTCACATCCGAATAATTTGAGTAAATCCGGAATACAATATGCCCCCGCTCCATTTACACAATCTGCAACTACTTTGAATTTTTTATTTTTAATTCTTTCTAATTCAATAACCGGGAGGTTGAGAATTGCATTAATATGATTATTTATGACCTCATTAAATACTGTACTCTTACCAATTTTTTCCCAGCTTTTGTATGACGATTGAATATCCAGATACTTTTTCATGATCTCATGTTCATCGGGAGACATAAACTGACCCGACCTGTTAAGAAGCTTTAATGCATTCCACTCATTCGGGTTATGACTTGCTGAAATGGCAATTCCGCCGCGGGCATCAAGAGTTTTAACTGTAATTTGAACTGTTGGTGTTGGACAAATTCCAATATCAATTACATCCAATCCTTTTGCTAATAAAGTGCCTGTAACAATTTGGTTAACCATTTCACCGGTTATCCTGGCATCTCTTCCTACAACAACTTTACCTGAACCAATAAAATCAGCATATGCATTTGTATACTTTACAATTACATCCGGATCAAGACCATCACCAACAATACCGCGTATGCCTGATATACTTACCATTAAAGTGGGCATTTATTCTCCTTAGTTTTAATTCAAAAATAATGAATTATATCAATATCTTTACTGTGAATGTTTTAACAATCTATTTATGAAAAAGAAAATTAAAAAAATAAATCAACTTCTTATAAATCATTTTGGTATTCCGCCAAAAGCAAAAAAGCTTCCCAATCCGCTGGATACAATTATTGGGACTATTCTATCTCAAAACACAAACGATAGTAATTCTTATAAAGCGTATAGGAATTTAAAAGATAATTTTAATAATTGGGATGAGCTTGCTTCACTTAAACCTGCACAGATTGAAAAGTATATTGCAGTTGCAGGACTTGGAAAGCAAAAATCAAAAGCTATTTTTGAATTACTTCAATCACTAAAGAAAAAGCAGAAAAGATTAACATTAAATCATATTAAAAGAAACACCGATGAACAAATTCTTGAGGAACTTACATCTTATAACGGAGTAGGAGTTAAAACTGCAAGCTGCGTTCTGCTTTTTTCTTTGGATAGAAACGTTTGTCCTGTTGATACTCATGTTCATCGTACTCTAAATAGAATCGGACTAGTTAATACACGCAATCCTGAAAAAACTTTTCATCAAATACTTGATAAAATACCAGTTGGAACTGCACATTCATTCCACACAAATTTAATCAGACTCGGGAGAGAATTCTGCAAACCCGCTTTACCAAACTGTTACTCCTGTCCGTTAAACAAAATTTGCAGTTATGAGAGTAAAACAGTAAATAAGGGTAAATCATATAAGACTAATAATTTTATGTTATTAGATAATTTGGGATAAGAATAATTAACAAAGCAAAGTGTTCATTCATCTTTAATAATACTCATAACCAACTTTTATCTAAATTCTAATTCTATTAACTTTGCAGCAATTATTTCCCTTCATCAAACAATCAGGAGATTTTTAAATGTTTCAATCGTTAGGAATAATCGGATACGATTTTGTTGAATTTTATGTAGGCTCAGCCAAAATGTGGGCGTATTGGCACGCTAAAGCTATGGGAATGAAAATTACAGGTTACTCTGGTCCTGAAACAGGCGTTAAGGACAGAGTTTCATACTTCCTCACAAATAATAAACTTAAGTTTGTTGTCACATCGGCAATTAAACCTTCTAATTATGAAATTTCACATTTTGTGCAAATTCACGGCGATGGTGTTAAACGGTGGGCTTTGCAGGTGAAGGATGTCAAACATGCATACGATGTTGCAGTTAAAAATGGCGGAATTCCTTCACGAACTCCAAAAAAATATGAGAATGAACATGGTTTTGTTGAGGAAGCTGCACTTAAACTTTATGATGATGCAGAAATAGTTTTTATAAATCGGGATAATTATAAGGGAATATTTCGTCCGGGATTTGGTGAACCAATTCAAAAAATAAACCTTGAGTGTGAACCAACAGGTTTAAAAGAAGTTGATCATATTGTGGGTAATGTAAGAATAAACGAAATGAATCTGTGGGCAAATTACCTGAATCAAACTTTGAACTTTGAAACATTTATTGAGTTTGGAGAAGGAGATATATCTACAAAATATTCTGCACTGCTCTCAAAAGTGGTGAGGTCAAAAGAAGGAGCACCGATTAAAAATCCGATTAATGAACCATTTGAAGGAATGAAAAAATCGCAGATTGAAGAATACATTGATGAATATGTTGGATCAGGAATTCAGCATGTGGCAATAACAACGGATAACATTATGAAAACAATTGATGCGATGAGAAAGAATGGTGTTGAGTTCTTAACAACTCCACCTGATACTTACTATGAAATGCTTAAAGAAAAAGGTTTAAAGATAACAGAAGATGTTGAGGAGTTAAAAAAATACGGAATCCTTTGCGATCTTGAGGGCAAAGGATATTTGCTCCAGTTGTTTACAAAACCAATTGGTGATCGTCCTACTTTCTTCTATGAAATTATTCAAAGAAGAGAAGGTGCTGAAGGTTTTGGACAAGGAAATTTCCAGGCACTGTTTGAATCGATAGAACGAGATCAGATGCTTAGAGGAAATTTTGATAAAGAATAAAAACTAATAATATAATTAATCAATCAATCATTTAAGCATTCAACCTTTTGTATTAGATTAAATGTCACGAATGAATCGCTGAAGGTTTGAATGAAATGAAAACAGAGAATTTATTTTGATGGAGGTTGCTTATGCCTTTCTATGTGAAAGTTGGTAAAGTTCCGCCGAAGCGGCACATAACATTTTATAAAGATGATGGAAAATCGTTATACCGTGAAGAACTTTTCAGCACAAAAGGTTTTTCAGGAATATATTCTAATAAATATCATCTTTACATGCCTCCCGAAGTGGAGAAAATAAGTGAAATGAAAATTGATACATCGGGCACTGATTGGAAAGATGCACCGGTTGAGTACTATCATTTTATTACAGATAATAAAAAAACTGAAGGTAATGTTCTTTCAGCCAGAAATGAATTCCTGAAGAATGATAACTGTATTATTTCCACAGCTCACATTTCTGAAGACACCGAATACTTTTACAGGAATAGTCAGTATCATGAAATGCTTTTTGTTCATCATGGCAGCGGAAAACTTTTATCTGAATATGGACAAATTAAATTTGAGCAGTGGGATTATTTAATCATTCCAAAAGGTACTACATATCAGCTTAAGTTTAACGATTATAAGAACAACAAACTTATGATTGTTGAATCAACAACTCCGTACGATATTCCAAAACATTTTAGAAATGAATATGGACAGCTTACAGAAGATGCGCCATATTATGAAAGAGATTTTCGTGTTCCGGAATTTATGGAACCGGTTGATAAACAGGGCGACTTCAGGCTATGGCTTAAAGTCCGCAATAGAAGATTTGAATTTAAATTACCGCACCATCCGTTTGATGTGGTTGGATGGGATGGTTTTCTCTATCCGTATGCATTCAATATAAAAGAGTATGCGCCGAAAGTAGGAAAGATCCATTTGCCGCCACCAATTCATCTTGCCTTTGTAACAGAAAATTTTGTTGTGTGTAATTTCGTCCCAAGACTGTATGATTTTCATCCTCAGGCAATTCCTGCTCCTTACTATCATTCAAATGTGGATAGTGATGAGGTCTTGTATTATGTTCATGGAGATTTTATGTCAAGAACCGGAGTTCAGGAAGGTTCAATCACACTTCATCCAATGGGAATTCCACACGGCCCACAGCCCGGTAAAACCGAAGCATCAATAGGTAAAAAAGAAACAGAAGAATATGCAGTTATGATTGATACTTTTCAGCCTTTACACGTTACTAAAAATGTAAAAGAAACTATGGTGGAAGAGTATAGTCAATCATGGCTGAGTAAAAAGTAATTGGAGAATTCATGAAATTAGTATCATTTGAATATCAGGATAAAGAAACATTAGGGCTATTTGTTGACGGAAAAATCTTTGACCTGAAATCTTCTGCACAACAACTGGGTATTAAACTTCCCGGCAGAATGAATAAGTTCCTCAGAAAAGGGGAAGAAGCTATGATTAAGGCAAGGTTGGTTGAGAATGCAATTAAAGAAGGAAAGATTTCTGAAACAGTCTACACATCTGAAATTAAATTACTAGCACCAGTTACTAATCCTCCTTCAATGAGAGATGGATATGCTTTCAGACAGCATGTTCAAACAGCAAGAAGAAACCGTGGAGTTGAAATGATACCGGAATTTGATCAGTATCCGGTTTTTTATTTTACAAATCACAATGCAGTTTTTGGAGAAGGAACCATAAAAGTCGAGGATGATCATCTTGATAAATTAGATTTTGAACTAGAGTGTGCGGTAGTTATAGGAAAGAAAGGAAAAAATATATCTGTTGAGGAAGCTGATTCATACATTGCCGGTTACACAATTATGAATGACTGGTCTGCACGAACTTTACAGATGGAAGAGATGAAATTAAATCTTGGCCCGGCTAAAGGAAAAGACTTTGCAACATCAATTGGTCCCTGGCTCGTGACTTCATATGAACTTGAACAATACAAAATTGAAACTCCGAATGGAACTAAATACGATCTCAAAATGATTGCACGACACAATGGAAAACAAGTTTCGGAAGGTAATCTTAAAGATATGAACTGGACTTTTGCTGAAATTATCGAGAGAGCATCTTATGGTGTTAATTTATATCCAGGTGATGTTATTGGAAGCGGCACAGTTGGAACAGGATGTTATCTGGAATTAAACGGAACCTGGGCATTACAGGCTAAAGAGAAAGGCGAATCTTTCAATCCGATCTGGATTAAAGACGGTGATGAATTTGAATTGGAAATTACCGGGTTAGGAATACTTAAAAACAAAATTAAAAAGTCAGCTAAAAGCAGATCCATACTTGCCAGGAAAAAAAATACATGAAGCATTTTAATCCAAAAGAACTGACTCAGCCGGAAGTTCATAAATTATTATTAGGCGGTGTGGGACCGAGACCGATTGCACTAGTTGCAACAGTATCAAAAACGGGTATTAATAATCTTACACCGTTTTCATTCTTTAATGCTTTCGGATCAAATCCGCCGGTGGTTGCTTTCTCTGCTTCCAGAAGAGGAAGAGATGCAACACTTAAAGACACTTACAATAACCTGGTTGAAACAAAGGAATGTGTTATTAATGCGGTAACTTACTCAATGGTTGAACAGATAAGTCTTGCTTCAACTGAATATCCTCCCGATGTAAATGAATTTTTGAAATCCGGATTAACCCCTCTTGATTCTGATGTCGTGAAACCAAAACGAGTTAAAGAATCTCCTTTTCATATCGAGTGTAAATTGCTTGAGATGAGAAGTTTTGGTGAAGGCGGGGCTTCAGCAAATATTGCGATTTGTGAAGTCTTGAAATTTCATGTTGCAGAAGATTTGTTTGTTGATGGAATTATTCATCCAAATAAAATTGATCTTGTTGCACGTATGTCAGCCAATTTTTATTGCCGCGCATTTGGTGAAGCAATATTTGAAGTTGAAAAACCCATTGGCAAGAAGGGGATTGGTTATGATCAGTTACCGGATTACATTAAGAATTCCTTCATTTATTCTGCAAATAACCTTGGCAAGTTTGGTAATAGTGAAATTATCCCTACTGAAAATGAAGTAGATGATTTTATTAATAAAGCAGAAAATGAAAATCTTGAAAATTATGAACCCGGTGAGGAAGCTTTTTACCGTTATCAACGGGATAATAATTACGAATATATGTTGAAAGCTTCTCTTGAGATTCTTAAACATGATAACCTGAAAGGAAAGCACTTACTGGAACAAACTGCAAAATCAGCTTTGGAATTTAATGATAATGATTTTGCCTGGAAGACCGCGATGTATGCAGGGAGATATTAAAAGGAGGAGATTTGAAAAAACCTCTTTGGACACCTTCAACTGATCGAATAAACAATTCTAATCTATCTAAATATCTTT
This sequence comes from Ignavibacteriaceae bacterium, assembly GCA_046484705.1. Classification (GTDB taxonomy): domain Bacteria; phylum Bacteroidota; class Ignavibacteria; order Ignavibacteriales; family Ignavibacteriaceae; genus JAGXRK01. The sequence goes on from JAWOIK010000249.1 coordinate 21,986, forward strand.
CCTTTCTGGAATCTAATCACAATTTAAAGTTTTCCTCCTATCAGAAACTATATGAATGGTCTGTCAGTAATATTGAGCAATTTTGGGAAACAATATGGGAGTATTCCAGAATTATTCATAGAAGTAAATACCATTCAATTCTTGAGGGAAAAGAAATCTGGAATTGCAGGTGGTTTACCGGTGCAGAATTAAATTTTGCAGAAAACCTTCTTCGATTTAACGATGACCAAACCGCAATTATCAGTGAAAGAGAAAAATATCCCTCAGTTAGAATATCATATAAAGAATTAAATTCTCTTGTAGCCAGTACTGCTCAGGGATTAAAATATCTCGGAATAAAAAAAGGGGATAGGGTAGCAGCATACATTTCAAATATTCCCGAAGCAGTAATTGGAATGTTGGCCTCAACAATTTTGGGAGCAATATGGTCATCTACTTCACCGGATTTTGGAATTCAAGGAGTCCTGGACAGATTCAGCCAGATTGAACCGAAAATTCTGTTTGCAATTGAAAGTTATTACTACAACGGCAAACATATTGACTGCACTGATAAAATAAGAAGTATAGTTGAAAAAATTCCATCGATCGAAAAGGTTATTCTTGTAAATGAATTTAATGATCTTACTGTCAATAATTCAATATTAAACACAAGAAGTAAGTTAGATAATATTATTTATTATAATGATTTAATTGCAAATAGTTCAAACAAAATAGCATTTGAATATTGCTCTTTTGACCATCCAGTTTATATTATGTACTCATCAGGTACTACCGGAAAACCTAAATGTATTGTACATGGAGCAGGCGGCACATTGTTACAACATTTTAAGGAACATGTGCTTCATACGGATTTAAAACGTGAAGACGTAATTACATACTTTACCACTTGCGGATGGATGATGTGGAACTGGCTGGTAAGTAGTTTACAAGTGGGAGTAACCGTGCTCCTGGTAGATGGCAGCCCAATCTATCCGGATAAACTCAGATTGTGGGAAATAGCCGAACGGCACGGAATTACAGTATTTGGTACAAGTCCTAAATATCTTACTTTAATAGAAAAATTAGGATTGATTCCAAAGGAATCATTTGAGTTGAATTTTTTGAGAACAATCTTATCAACCGGGTCGCCACTTTCAGATGGAAATTTTGATTGGGTTTACAAAAATGTTAAGAATGATGTACTCCTGTCATCTATATCCGGTGGAACTGATATTATCTCCTGCTTTATGCTCGGCTGTCCTGTTATCCCAGTTTATTCTGGAGAAATTCAGACCAGAGGATTAGGAATGAAAGTAGAGGCATGGGATGAAGCGGGAAATTCTTTAACGAATGAAAAAGGTGAATTAGTTTGCACAGCTCCTTTTCCATCCAGACCAATATATTTCTGGAATGATAAGAACAGCGAAAAATATAAATCTGCATACTTCGAACATTATGCGGGAGTCTGGCGGCATGGTGATTTTATTCGAATAACTGAAAACGGTGGAGTAGTTGTTTATGGTAGATCCGATGCAACGTTAAATCCTGGTGGAGTAAGAATTGGCACCGCAGAAATTTACAGGATAGTTGAATCGATGAGTGAAATAGCAGATAGTCTGGTTGTTGGACAGAACTGGAAAAATGATGTAAGAATAATATTGTATGTAGTTTTAAAAAATGAGTTTACGTTGGATGAAGCATTAATAAAAAAAATAAAAGAACAAATAAAAAATAACGCTTCTCCACGTCACGTTCCATCAAAAATTATACAAATTGATGAAGTGCCTCACACCATTAGCGGAAAGAAAGTTGAATTAGCCGTTGCTAGAATATTAAATGGCAAAAATGTTGATAACAGGGATGCACTGGCAAATCCGCAATCATTAGACCAATTCACTCCAATTTCAGAAGATTGATAATCTAAACATAAAGCGCTCTTCCAAAATCACGTCTGTGCTTAATTGTAATTTGGTGCTCTTCACCGAGGTACTTAAAAATCGCTATGCATGCTTTACGAGCACCTTCATTATCGTAAGATTTATCCTCACGAATAACCTCTATGAATTTTTCAAGAGCTGCATCAACATCTTTTTGGTGAAGTTTTGAAATTGCTTCTGCATAGATTTTTTTTACAGGTGCTTCATAGAGTAAAGATTTATTATTTAATTTTTCAAATAGATCACTTATTATTTCAATTGATTCAGCAAGTTCTAGATTATCAGGACTCAAATCAGCATTTTCAATTAATCTTTTAGCATAATGAGGAGAATCAAATAAAAGTATTTTAGCAAGCAATACTTTTACTTCACTGTTGTTGATATCTCCTTTAAGAACATCTTCCAGAATAATTTTAGCATCTTCTTCTTTTCCTTCACCAAGCAGGATTTTTGCATTCTCAATCATATCAGCAAATTTGGAAGGAATGGATTTACGAAGCCAATCTTCCACAGATTTTTCAGGAAGTGCACCAGTGAATTCATTTATAACATTTCCTTTAGAAAAAAGTTTTACGTTTGGAATTCCACGTATTCCATACTGAACTGCTATATCCTGCTGTTCATCAGTATTCAGCTTAACCAGTTTCCATTGATCTTTATATTTTTCTGCAAGTCTGTCAAGTATTGGACCGAGCATTTTGCAGGGACCGCACCATTCAGCCCAGAAATCAACAAGAACCGGTTTGTTAAAACTTTCTTCAATAACTTCCTTTTGGAAATCTATCATAATTACATCAAAATATTATTTTTAATACATCTGTTTGATGAAAAAACTTTGTTTAAGTTGCGTAAAATTAAAACATTATTTTTAATAATGCAGGGAACAAACAATGAAATGAAATGACATCAGTTTACAGTGATGTCATCTCACGAAAAACTAGCAGCCTTCTTTCTTTTTCTTTTTGGTAGTAGAATCAGTAGGTGCAGTGGTTTGAATCTTAGGCATAGTTAAAGTCGGGGTAATAACGTTTTCTGTTGTTGATGATGCATTTTCAACAGGAGTCCCGCCAAAAAATTTACTTACTTCTTTCATCTTGTTAAACTGAGCTAAAGATTCTGTTGTACTGTCGACAGGCGCAGCAGGGAAGAGAATTTTATCTTTCCATTCTTCTAAACCGCCTATTATAAAATAAGCACTTTTATATCCTTTTGATTTTAACAAAAACCAGGCTTGGGAAGAATGAATTCCGCCATCAGAATAAAGAATAATTATTTCATTACGTTCGATAGCGGAATTCATCAGATTAGCAAGAGGAACATTTTCTGCAGTAGGAATATGATATTCATTAAATGATTTATCATCACGAAGATCGAGTAATCTGTAATCTATTTTGCCCTGAATAATCCAATCAGCCAGTTCCTCTACTTTAATATGATCTGCTCCTTTTGATATTGTCAAAGCTAAATCATTCGGATTTATAGTAATTTTTGTTTTGTCAGTTGGTGAACCAATTATTAACGCGCTTACTCCAAGAATAATCGCGATAAGAGCTAACTTTTTATTAAGACTAAGTTGATTAAAAAATTTAGTCATTGCATAAATTCCTTTTTAATCTTTTTTGTTTCCAAATTTTTGCTCAGCCCATTCAGCACCTGCGAATGCACCTATTGCCATGAGAACAACAAGAAATACTATCAGACCGTAAGAGAGATTTACTAATTCAGGTAATGTGATCTCACCCATATTGGTTGAATAAAAGAATCCGGTTATTAATGGAAAAATTTCTCCGAAGAAAAATATTCCTGCCATCACTCCTAAAAGATAAACTATTCCATCTATTCTTCCGGTTGACGCTGCAACACAGGAAGTGCCTGGACAATAACCGCCGATCACAAAGCCAACTCCAAGAATTAATCCTCCGGCAATTTGCGGTGCCAAATATGTATCACCGTTGTATACTAAACTTAAATCGATAAAGCCAATCCAGTTGAGATAAAATAATCCGAGCATTGCAGTTACTATTGCTGAAAACATAACCTTAAGAACAGACATATCTCTGAAGTAAAATTGTGCAGCAAGTTTTCTCGCACTTCCGAATCCGGCTCTTTCCAAAAAAAATCCGAAACCAATTCCAATAATGAAAGCTATTATTAAACTTACTTCATCGTTGAATAAATCAAACTTATAATATGGTGCATTCATATCCATTGTCTCCTTAAAAAGTAAGCAGCAGCATAGGCTCCTGCAAAAACCATTATCATAAAAGCCCAGCTTCCAACATTTAGCAAAGCCCCGCCGGTTAAGGCTTGACCGCTTGTACATCCTCGAGCAAGTTTAGCTCCGAACCCCATTAAACCACCGCCGATGAATGCAAATATTAGCCTGCCTCTTGCCGAAATTCTTTCACCTTTTTCAGTTGACTTTTTAATTCTTCCTCCAAGTGCACCAGAAATAAAGCCGCCAACAAAGACACCCAGTACTTCAAAGACTAACCAATCTTTTAATGGGTTTTTAGATCCATCGCCAAGATATTCTTCATAAAACTGATTTGATTGTGCGTGTGCCGGGGCAACTTTATCAACTCCAGCTGCTAATAAAGTTGAGAAAGCACCTGAAGCTCCAAGTCCTCTCCCCATAACTACAAATGCTGTAAGAAGCACCAAGCCTAATCCAATTCCGGATAGATAAGGGTTCCAGTATGGTTTTGGACTTTTAACCATTCTCTCTTCTGCAGCAGAAGAGGTTTGAATTTCAACAATTGATACTGATGACATGTAATTCTTCTCCACAATAAAAATTTATTTACCTAAAGTTGTTGTTATCCAACTACTATATTGACCCGCTTCAACAATTACAAACCTTAATAGTAATCCGCCTAATATTACAAGTATGGGTGCAACCGGAGTGTGCTGAATCTTATGATTCACAGCTAATGATTGAATAAATAGTGGTATTAAAATTCCAAGCCCGATTACAAAAACCCAAAACACAGGTGCAAAGGATCCGTTCAGTAATAAGTTTGCTGCATCAATATGTACCTGAGTTGCAGTAAATAACCCGATAAAGAATAGTAGCAATATGAAAAGTTCTATTACAAGAAAACCATTATCTGCCTTGGCTAGCAATTCACGTTCATATCTATCCTTAGCAATCATATGAACAAAAGCGGCAGCGGATGATAATCCGGAAACCAGGAACAACATTCCGAGAATACTGCTGTTCCATAAAGGTCTAGCTACAAGGGAACTTAAAAGTATGCCTGTATAAATACCCAGCATTCCTCCGAGGATCATATTTATTATCCCAATATTTTTAATCAGGTAAGGATGTTTAGAAAAATATTTGCTTGCCCTTTTTACAATTGAAATATTTTCTTCAAGTATCTTATATGGATTTATTAACATCATAGCCAGCAAAGCAGGGTATATAACAATCAGTATCCAGGATCCCCAGGACATTGGTGATGTTATCTGAAATGTTGTATAAAATCTCCAGACATGAATTTTATACTCTATATCGAGAAATAATGCTAACATGCCTAAACTTAATGCTATGATACTAATGATTGGAAGATAGTTGCAGGAACACTGTTCTTCTTTATATCTGCCTTTGAAAATAAAATAACCTGAAATTATCATCATACCGGCAACAAGTCCGCCGAGGAATAGATAAACAGGAATTTCCCATCCCCATACTTCAACGTATGGATCGATTAAATGGTTATTTCGCGTTGAATATAGCTCATTCATATTTCTATTATCTAAGTCAAATAATAAACGTGAGGTTTTGTTCCTGCTTCCGGAATAAGTGTTTTATATTTTCTGGAAGTCAGAAGTTTACTTGTTTCACTTTGCGGATCATCGAGATCACCGAAATACATACAGTGTGTTGGACAAACAGAAACACAAGCTGGCTTCATTCCTTTTTCAACCCGATGAGAACAGAATGTACACTTATCTGCATAGCCCTCAGGATTAATAAATCGTGCATCATAAGGACAGGAAGCAAGACATGCTTTACAGCCGGTGCATAAGTCGTGATGTACCAATACAATTCCGCCTAATTTACTAACATGGCTTGCACCTGTTGGGCAGCAGGAAACACAAGGCGGATTTTCACAATGATTGCATCTTTCAGAACGTATTTCCATATGAATTTCAGGAAACTTTCCTATAGATTCAAAGTTTATCCAGTCACGGTTATACCCTTCGGGAACATCGTTTTCAGTTTTACAGGCAACAACACAGTCCATGCAACCGACACATTTTTTAGTATCAATTATCATTGCATATCTTGCCATTTTACGTCTCCATCTCGAATGTTACAAAATTAACATTCATTGCTGTACCTCCCATTAGCGGATCTACTTCATACTTTGTAATCAACTGAGCATCGCTTGCACCTTTCAGGTAAGCACTTCGTAAAGCTCTTGATCTGTGACCGAATCCGTGAACCATATAAACACAATCAGTTCTTATTCTTTCAGTTATTCTTACTTTTATTTTATTACTTACAACACCATCCTGATTTTTTAATCTTACATATTTTCCATTTTCTAAGCTATATCTTTCAGCAATATTAGTGTTCACCCAAACTTCATTCTCATCCATCATATCTTTAAGAACAGGATTTGATTGAGTCCTTGAGAATGAATGTACAGGTGCTCTTCCATAAAGAAGTCTGAAATATCCGGGAGGTCCTTCTTTTGGTTTATTATATTTTGGAATCGGATCAAAACCAGCCTGAGCCAACTGAATGGAATAAAACTCTACTTTGCCTGATGGAGTAGGGAATTCAATGGGAACACCCTCATCAAAATAGATTGGCTGTTTTTCTCCGAGTATGATTCCTTTTGTTTTTAATTCGTTATAATCATATCCTGAATTTGTAATTCTATATTCAAGATATTCATCAATGTCTTTCCAGGGATAGTAGTGACCAAGTCCTAATTTTTCCGCAAGTTTTTTCGCCATCCACCAATTTGGTTTCTGATCATTAGGTGCATCAACCACCGGTTGACGAATTGAGACAAAAGGATCGCGGAACCATTCAACGTTTAAGTCATCGTGTCTTTCAAGATAAATTGATTCCGGCAGAACAACATCTGCCCAGCCGGCTATTTCACTTGGTATAACATCTACAACAACCATCAAATCAAGATTTTGAATTGCATTAATTGTCTCTTCTTCATTAGGAAGCGCCTGCAGAAGATTTGTTGCGTAAACAAACCATCCTTTTATTGGATATGGTTTACCTCTTAATGTAGCCTCGCGAATTCCGGTTGTAATTGTCTCGTGAGCGAAAGGATATTTATTGTCGGGGTTATCAACCTTTCCCTTTTCAGAATGCGGATATTCCGGATATGGATACGCATCAATATCCATACTTTGAGGATAATAGAATCCACCTTTGCGACCCCAATTACCCATAAGTGCATTTAACATTGCAATCGCTCTGCTTCTTTGTGCATCATCACCATACCAGGTAACGTGTCTTCCGGGATGAATCAGAGTTGCAGGTTTGTGAAGAGCCATTTCTCTTGCTGTTGCACGTATTACTTCCGGTTCAATGGTTGTTTCCGGATAAGCCCATTCGGGAGTGTATTGCTTAATTTCAGCAGCAAACTGCTCAAAACCAAATCCATACTTTGTGATAAACTCTTTGTCGTATAAATTTTCATTAACAATTACATTCATCCATGCTAAAATAAGTGCGAGATCAGTGCCCGGTTTTATGGGCAGATAATATTTTGCCTTGCTCGCCGCAATTGAGTAACGCGGATCAACTACTATAATACTTGCATCGTTTTCAATTGCTTCTGCAAATTCCTGAACCTGAGTGTTGTGCATGTTTTCACCAAGGTGTGAACCTATCAGCACTAGGCATTTTGAATTTCTGATATCCGTTCTTTCAGGGGAACTTACATCTTCACCAAAAGTTAATCTGAAACCGACGTCTCTTGGACCGCGGCATTGTGCAAATGAAGGTGCCGAAATATTAGGTGAACCATAAGCTTTAATTGTATGCTTAAAGAAGTTACCGCCAATTCCATGGCTAAAAAGGGCAACGGATTCCGGACTATAATTAGCTTTAATCTTTTTCATCTTTTCAGCTATATAGTCGAACGCTTCATCCCAGGTTACTCCAACCCATTTTTCTGCACCGCGATGACTTTTCCGAATTAGTGGAGACTTTAATCTGTCCGGATCATAATGAGCACCAACACAGCCGGTTCCTCTCGGACAGAGCCTGCCTTCACTTAAAGGGTCGAGAGGATTACCTTCAACTTTCCAGAGTTTACCATCCTTTAAGTAGGCAATCGCTCCGCATTTCCAGAAGCAGATGTCGCAGTAGGTAGGAATTTTACGAATTCCCCTGTGCTGTTTTTCGTTATACTTATCTGCACTTTTAATTAGTGTATTTAATGAGCCGGTTAATGCAGCAGCAGTAACGACCGTTGCGCCGCTTATTTTTAAAAATTTTCTACGTGAAAGTGAATTCATAGTCTGTTCAATTTGATATATTTCTTATTGCTTCTTTTACAGTAGAGCAATCCTGAAAAGAATGATAGACTTCACATTTCACACACTCAATCGAGGCACAAAGATTATTTACATGATTGTATGTCCAGCACGGCTGCTTGGATTCAGCATAAGCATTGCAATTTATCCTATCTACCTCAGTACAATTTATAATCTGCCAGCAAGGGATCATTGAGAAAAGTGATTTGATACCGGCAATACTTATCTTTTTTTCATTAATTGCAGATCGTATGCAGTGAAGCCTTTCAATATCGGCATCAGAATAGAGTCTGTGACCGGTTTCTTTCTGGTAGGGAAGTATTAAACCCTCTCGTTCATACATTCTTAGAGTATGAACGGATACTAAGAGCAGTTTTGCTGCATCTCTGATCGGATATCTGGGTTTGAAGTAATCTTCGTTCATTTTAGGAAAAAATTATATTTATAATTATCAACTTATTTGCCAATGATTATTATCTATTTAAAGTAAATAAATCATTAAAACTTTTTGTTGCTTTTTCAATTGATAGAAGTGGCAGAATACTAATTCCAATAAATGAGAATTACCAAGTATTACGTAATGTGAATAATTTATTGACAGCAAGCAAAGTTGACTATGAACAAAATTCTGTTATCTTAATTGTTGCTCAATAGTTAATATACTTTTTCACTAATGCTTTTTCACATTAACTTCAAATTTTGTAAAGGAGATCGTGATGAGAGCAATGTTATCATTCCTTTTGTTATTTAACATACTGTCTTTTTATTCCTGCACAAGCGAGGATAAAATTGACATGAATACAGCGCACAATGAAGTGCTTAATATTCTAAGCAATTATCAAACAGCGCATGAAACCCGAGATATCGAGATGCTTCGAAATTGCTTTTCGGACAAGCCGGATATAATAATTCTTGGGACTGATGAGAAAGAATTATGGGTAGACAGAGAGTCTTTACTTCAAGAACAGGAAAGATTTTACAATACTGTTGATAATGTTAAATTATCAATTAGGGATAAAGTTGTGAAGATGTGTGCAACCGGAAAAAATGCCTGGTTTTATATGAAGGTTAACTGGCTTGTTCAATCAGGAGATAATACACATAGCCTGAACAATATTAGAACCACAGGTGTAGTAAATAAAGAAAACGACAAATGGGGAATTGTCATGATGCATACTTCTTTGCCAGTTAAAGGACAGGCTGTAGAGTATTAAGTGAAATAAGTACTTCAGACTATTTATTCAACAGCAATAATAATTGCCGGGCAGTGGAATGTCCTGTATTATAATTATTTATGTCAGAACCAATTCAGATTTTTCAACCGGAAGTTTTGCTTTTATCCATCCATTAATTCCACAAGTGAGGTTGGATACATTGGTGAACCCCTCATTCAAAAGTATACTCACAGCTATTGCAGAGCGATCACCACTTGTACAATGAACAACTATTTTAGAATCATCCGGCAGTTTATGCAGATTTTGTATTAAGTGACCAACATGAATATTTACTGCACCTGGTAGATGTGAGGAATTAAATTCTGAATAACCTCTTACATCAAGAATAAAATAATTTTCAAGATTTGCGTTCAATTCGATTGCGGTGGTTTGCTCAAATGATAAAAGTTCATATCCAAATTCGGAAAGTTTATCTATATCATTTATATATCCGGCAATATTATCAAGACCAATACGTATGAGTGCTTTTGTAAGAATTTCAATTCTATCTTCCCTTGCAATCAGCATAAATGGTTTTTGATAATCTAATAACCAGCCTGCCCAGGTACTGAAAGATGAGTTGTCCTGAATATTAATACTTTTAGGTAAATGACCACCTGCAAATGAAATTTTATCTCTGGTGTCTATTATAGTCACACCGTTTTTCAGGTTATCTTCAAACTGCTGTTGAGTTAACAGTTTTGGTTGAGGAATTTCTCCAAGTAAGTCAGGACCAATCTTATTAAGTTTCTTCATCATTGCAAAATACATTGGAGGTTCGGGTTGACCATCCAATAGAGACTTCACAAATTCTTCTTCATCATTAATATTTAATCCCCAGTTAGTTAATTTTTCATAACCCACTGTTGAACTTGGAACTGCTCCGAGTGCTTTTCCGCAGGCAGACCCTGCACCGTGACCAGGCCAAACCTGAATGTAGTCATCAAGTTTCAAGAATTTAATTAATGATTTGAACATATCTCTGGCACCTTTTTCCTGTGTGCCTGTTATACCTGCAGCTTTTTCAAGCAGGTCTGGTCGTCCTATATCTCCAACAAAAACAAAGTCGCCTGTAAAGATCATAACAGGTTTTTTTGAGGTTGGAGTATCAGTCAATAAAAAAGAAATATGTTCCGGAGTATGTCCCGGTGTGTGCATAACTTCTAGTATGAGATTACCAATTTTAATTTTGTCGTTATCTTTAAGTGCAATATGATCGAATTGATATTTCCAATCGTTACCGCCTTCGCCTGAAAGGTACACTCTTGCACCGGTTGCAGCAGCAAGCTCTCTTGTTCCGCTTAAGAAATCTGCATGAATATGAGTTTCGGTAATATGTGTTATATTTAATTTTTCCTGTTCGGCAATTTCAAGATAAGTATCAATATCCCTTTTCGGATCGATAACTATTGCTTGTTTAGTTGCCTGACATCCTATCAGGTAACTCGCTTGTGCTAATCCTTTTTCATAGATGTGTTTAAAAAACATAATTACTCCTTAATAACCTTGTTCTAATGGTTCATACCAGTCCAATATTCCATTCTGCAGATTAAAAACCGCCTTAAAGCCGATTCTTATCATTGCTAATCCTGCATGGTAACTCCTGTTACCGCTTCTGCAATACAGATAATAATTTTTTGTTTTGTCCAGTTGCTCTATTTCTTCGAGAAATGAGGGGCTCATAATGTCAATTAATTTAGAATTTGGAATGTGCCCGAGTGCAAACTCATTACCGGTTCTTACATCAATAAGAACTGCATTAGGATCAGTCTTAACTTTTTCTGAAAACGTTTCAGAATTTATATTGATCACCTGACCGTTTGTATGTTGATCATTAAACATTAATTAGCCTGTATATTAAACTTTAGTGAAAAAAAATTCTTTACTTATAATATAAATTCCCATTACCATAACAAACCATCCGAAAGCCGGTTTAAGTCTTTTTGCCGAAACAAATTTTGAAAGATAGCTTCCTGCAAAAATCCCTAACACTGCAAGTATAGATACCATTGATAAAAGTATCCAGTCAATATTTCTTTGGATTCCAAGATCACCTGAAAAACCGATTAAAGATTTTGCAGCAATGATTAAAAGAGAAGTGCCAACCGCCATTTTCATTGGTAGTTTTGCCAGAATTACCAAGGCTGGAATGATTAAAAACCCTCCTCCGGCTCCAACGAGTCCGGTTAAAATTCCTATAATAAAACCTTCAATCATAATAAGGGGATAATTGTATATTATATCATTCCCATCATATTCAGGTTTTTTATCTCTGATCATGGAGATTGAAGCCATAATCATCAATACTGCAAAAAATAACATAACAAAAAGATTTTTTGTTAGTTCAAAATCTCCTGCTGTAAAAAATACATCCGGTAAAGCCGGCATTATATATTTCCTGGTAATAAATACAGCCAGGAAAGATGGCACTGAAAAAACCAATGCTGTTTTATAAGATACAAGATTTTTTTTCATATAAGTTCCCGAACCAACAAGGCTGGTTAAACCTACAATAAATAAAGAATATGCGGTTGCAGTCACCGGTTCAACCTGAAGCAGATAAACAAGTACAGGTACAGTTAAAATAGAACCCCCTCCGCCTATTAAACCCAGAGAAACACCTATAAGCACCGCTGCAACGTAACCGAAAATTTCCATCAATCCAGACAAATAGTATTTGAAAAAAAGATTTTAAACTTCCTGCGTGTGATGATACAAAGTTAATGTAGATTCACTATTTAATGAAATTTTAATTGGTGATGTATATTAATATGACTCTTAAGTCATAAATTAACGACAAGTGGTTTTATTTATGGAATAAGCACCCTATATTTGTCATCCCAATCAATAAAAGTAGGATTCTGATTTATGGCAAAACAGTATGAAATCGCAGTTTTAGGTGGTGGACCGGGAGGTTATGTTGCTGCTATAAGGGCTGGTCAGTTAGGATTTAAAACTGTTGTAATTGATAAGGATAGATTGGGTGGAATTTGTCTGAATTGGGGTTGTATTCCAACTAAATCACTTCTAAAAAATGCAGAGTTATTCGATACCGTTCAGAATCATTCAAAGGATTTTGGCATTCATGTAAAAGACCTTTCATTCAACTTTAACGAAATTATAAAAAGAAGCAGAGATATCTCAGATCGAATCACAAAAAATGTTGAGATCCTGGTTAAGAAAAACAAAGTTGACAGGATTCATGGCTATGGTAAACTCTCGTCTAAAAATCAGATTGATATTTATGATGATAAAGGGAAAAAAAATGATTCAATAAGTGCTGATAAAATTATCATTGCAACCGGTGCAAGATCCCGATCAATTGATGCAATACCGGTTGATAAAAAAAATATAATAACCAGTACCGAGGCGATGAATCTTCCGGATCAGCCGAAAGAATTAATTGTAATAGGTGCAGGTGCAATAGGAATTGAGTTCGCATATTTTTATGCTGTATTCGGAACTAAAGTAACAGTAATTGAAATGATGGAAAATATTCTTCCGATTGAAGATGTTGAAGTTTCGAAATTGCTGGAAAAGAATTTTAAAAAGCGTGGTATTGAAATATTCACAAAAGCAACAGTGGAAAAAGCTGAATTGAAAGGGAAAAAAGTAAAGGTTACTATAACTCAAAATGGAGAAAAAAAGGAACTAACAGCCGATAAAGTTTTAAATGCAATTGGAGTTGTTGGTAACGTTGAAGGATTTGGACTTGAGGAATTAGGTGTTGATCTTTATAAAAATCACATTAAGGTAAATAAGGAAACTTATGAAACTAATATTCCCGGAATTTATGCAATAGGAGATGTGATAGGTCCGCCATGGTTGGCTCACGTTGCTTCTGCCGAGGGAATACATTGTGTTGAAACCTTTAAAGGCATAAAAAATATGCCGATTGATTATGATAACATTCCTGGGTGTACTTTCTGTGAGCCGCAGGTTGCAAGCGTAGGTTTAACGGAAAAGAAAGCCAGGGAACTTGGTTATGAATTGAAAATTGGAAAATTTCCGTATAAGGCAAGCGGAAAAGCATTTGCTGTAGGGGAGAGGGAAGGATTTGTAAAATTAATATTTGATGCAAAATATGGCGAGATACTGGGTGGACATATAATAGGTGCCGGAGCAACGGATTTAATAGCTGAGGTTACATTGGCACGTGCGATGGAGGCAACCGGACATTCCTTAATTAAAACTGTTCATGCACATCCTACCTTATCAGAGATGATAATGGAGGCGTCGGCTAATGCATATGGTGAAGGAATTCATATTTAGTTATGATTGGAAGAGAGAATAGGCAAAATATTGAGTGAGTATAAAAAGAAAATAGTTTATTACGCTGATTTAGGTATTGTTGATTACAAAGAAGCGTGGGATCTACAGAAGAAAATTCATGAACAAAGAGTTTCAGGTTTAGTACTAGATCACTTCTTACTACTTGAACACCCGAACACTTATACTTTGGGTAAAACTGCAGATAAATCCAATCTGTTAGGCAATGAAAATTTTTTGAAAGAAAAAAAAATAACTGTTTATGATATCGACCGCGGTGGGGATATTACTTATCACGGACCGGGACAGATTGTTGGTTATCCTATCATCAATCTGAATGAATGGCACCAGGATTCACATAAATATCTGCGTGCGCTTGAAGAAGTAATAATAAGGGTATGTTTTGATTTTGGCTTAATCGCAAACCGCGATCCTAAATACACCGGAGTATGGATTGATAACAGGAAAATTGCTGCAATAGGAATTAAGATCAGCCGGTGGGTTACAATGCATGGTTTCGCTTTTAATATTAATACAGACTTAAGTTTGTTCGATGGAATAGTTCCATGCGGAATTTCTGATAAAGCTGTTACTTCATTAAGTAAAGAAACTGATAAAGTTATTGAGATCAGTTTTGTTAAATCCTTAATATTAAAACATTTTACTGAAGTTTTTGAATATAATTCTATTAATAGATTTTCGAAGGATGAACTTTTAACTTCTGAGTTAATTAGTCACTAAATAAAAGGTTTTTAATGACAAAAAAACAAAAAAAAATAACTGCTGAAAAGAAATCAACGACCGTAAAACCTACAAACGGAAAAAATATTAGTAAATCATTTAAAACCGGCAGGAAAGAATTCAACAAGAGTGAATTGCTCAAGATTCTTCGGCTTATGCTGACCGCAAGAGCCCTTGATAACAAAGCAATGAATCTGCTTCGCCAGGGTAAGACATTTTTTCATATTGCGGCATCCGGTCATGAAGCTATTCAACTGGCGATCGGTCTTCAACTGGATCCCAAAAAAGATTGGCTGTTCCCTTATTACCGGGACCTCGGCACAGTTTTAACTGTTGGAGTAAGCCCGGAAGATATTTTTCTTCAGACATATGCAAAGGCAGATGATCCTGCAAGCGGCGGAAGACAATTGCCGGTTCATTGGGGCTCAACAAAATTCAATCTGCCATCACAATCCAGCCCAACGGGAACACAGTTTTTACAAGCAGTTGGAACCGCCCTGGCATCTGTTAAAAAAGAAGAAAACAATGTATCGTACGTCAGCAGCGGTGAAGGGACGACCAGTCAGGGTGAATTTCATGAAGCTGTAAATTGGGCAAGCAGAGAAAAGCTTCCGGTTCTGTTTGTAATTCAGAATAATAAGTATGCAATATCAGTTCACGTTTCAGATCAGAGTGGTGGGAAGGATCATTCGGTTTCAGAAATGATGTCCGGATTTCATAACCTTTACAGGGCAAGAATCGATGGAACAGATTTTTTCGAATCATATGAGGAAATCCAGCGTGCGGTTGATTATATAAAAAGCGGGAAAGGTCCTGCACTTATTGAGGCGGAAGTGATCCGGTTGTCATCACACTCATCTTCAGATGATCAAAAAAAATATCGTGACAATAAGGAGATTGAAGAAGAATCTAAAAAATGTCCTATTGAAAAATTTTCTAAAATACTTATATCCGGGGGAATCCTTGACGAGGAAGAATATGAGAAGATAAAGAGCGAAGTTGCAGATGAAATAAATGAAGCGGCTGAGAAAGCTGCTAAGGCTTCTGATCCAAGACCAGAAGACGCAGACAAATATGTTTTTGATGAAAGCGGTTACCGCGATACGCTGGATTACGAATCATCAGAACCCTCCGGTGATAAAATTGTTATGGTGGATGCAATCAACCATGCACTGCGTGAAGAGATGGAACGCAATTCCGATATGTATATTTTTGGTGAAGATATAGAAGATGCCAAAGGCGGTGTTTTTACGGCTACTAAAGGTTTATCAAACCGGTTTACAAAAAAGAGAGTTTTCAATTCTCCTCTTGCAGAAGCAAGTATAATGGGTGTTGCTGTTGGGATGACATTTGCAGGATTAAAACCTGTTGTTGAAATTCAATTTGGTGATTATATCTGGCCTGCATTTATGCAAATGAAAGATGAACTTTCCACCATAAGATATCGTTCTAATAATTCATGGGAATCACCGGTTGTTACACGTGTAGCCGTGGGTGGTTATATTCATGGCGGGCTTTACCATAGTCAGAATATTGAATCAATTTTTGCCCATGTTCCGGGAATATTTATTGCTTATCCCAGCAATGCAGCAGATGCCAAAGGTTTACTTAAAACCGCCTGCAGGATAAAAGATCCGGTTTTGTTCTGTGAGCATAAAGGTTTGTACAGACAAAGTTCGGCAATAACACCAGAACCTGATGAAAATTATCTTGTACCTTTTGGCAAGGCAAAAGTTGTCAGAGAAGGTACGGACATAACCGTTGTTTCCTGGGGAGTTTCACTCTGGGATTCCGTTCTTGCAGCAAAAAAACTTGAAGAAGAATTTGAATATTCCGTTGAGGTAATTGATTTACGAACAATTATTCCATTAGATGAGGAAACAATTTATAAATCGGTTAAGAAGACTAATAAACTGATTGTTATTCACGAAGATACTCTCACAGGCGGATTCGGCGGAGAGATAGCCGCAAGAATCGCAGATTCAAGTTTTCAGTATTTGGATGGACCCGTTAGACGAATAGCGGCATTAGATACACACATCCCTTATTCACCAATTCTTGAGAGCACTGTGCTGCCGAATCGTGACAGGGTTTATAAAGGGATTAAGGAACTGATTGAATACTGATTTTGAGGCTAAGGCTTAGGAGCAGGCTGAGTAAAAATTATTCAGAACAATTAATCATTAAAATATGGAGGATTTATGAAGTATCCGGATTTTACTTCGATGCCGGTATATCAAAAGGCTTTAGAATTACTGATTAAGATTTATCAGATAACTAAAAAATTTCCACCAGAGGAAAAGTACGGTATAACAAGTGATATTAGGAGAGCAGCAAATTCCGTTGTGCACAACATAGCTGAAGGGTTTGGAAGGTTTGAACCGAAGGATAAAACAAGGTTCTATAAGATTTCACGAGGAAGTGCTTATGAACTTATGAGTCAGTCTATCGTTTCTTATAAACTTGAATACATAAAAGAAGAAAGTGTGTTGGAAAAAATATTATCAGAATCTAATGATATTATTCAGGAATTAAATTCACTAATAAAATCAATCGAAATTAAAAAAACTTAGCCTGAGCCTAAGCCTCAGCCTGAAGGAGTGAATATGGAAGTGATAATGCCCAAAATGGGTGAAAGCGTTAGCGAAGGCACTATAATCAAATGGCATAAAAAAGTTGGCGATACTGTTAAAAGAGATGAGATTATCTTTGAAATCAGCACCGATAAAGTTGATACAGAAATTCCATCATCTGCAGAAGGTATCTTAGAAGAAATATTAGTTAATGAAGGTGATACAGTTGAAGTGGGTACTGTTGTAGCAAGAATTTCTGATGAAAGCGACACAACTTCAAAATCTGAAGAATCTGACAAATCTGAAAAAACAGAAGAAGTTAAAAAGGAAGATCAGGAAGAAAAACCTCCAATCCCAGAAGAAAAGAAAATTGAGGCTCAAAAGCCGGAAGAAAAAACAGAAACTTCAACAAAATCAGATGCATCAGAAAATCTGATCGATATTTCAATGCCGAAGATGGGTGAATCTGTTATGGAAGGTACCATAATCAAATGGTTTAA
>JAWOIK010000096.1:0-4244 GCA_046484705.1 Ignavibacteriaceae bacterium
GCGCGCACGTCCGAAGATATTGTTATGTTCAACGTATGAAGAGGCAATGGAATATTTTGAAGAGTACAAAGAACTGTGTCTCGGTATTATTTCAGATATAGATTTTCCACGCAATGGCAAACAGGATCCGACTGCAGGATTAAGTTTTGCAAAAGCAGTAAAGTCGGAACACTCCGACATTCCGATTCTGCTCACTTCCGATAACCCGGATAACCAGGCTCAGGCTTATGATTCGGGTGCATCATTTATCCTGAAACATTCACACACTCTGCTGCATGAACTAAGGCAGTTTATGAATTTGAATTTCAGCTTTGGTGATTTTGTTTTCCGCACTCAGGACGGCGGAGAGGTAGCACGTGCATCTGACCTGAGAAGCCTTGAAGAATGCCTTAAGATCGTTCCGATTGAAAGTATAAAATTTCATGCGGCACGAAATCATTTTTCTAACTGGCTGAAGGCAAGAACTGAATTCGGGCTCGCACATAAACTCCGTCCAAGAAAATTAGCCGATTATCCTGATGCAGAAGCATTAAGAAAAGATCTGATTGATTCGCTTAACAGTTACAGAACCTTAAGACACCGCGGAATTATTACCGACTTTAACAAAGAAACCTTCAACCCGGAAACCAGTTTTGCACGAATAGGCGGCGGGTCACTTGGCGGTAAAGCAAGAGGTTTAGGTTTTGTGAACACACTGATTAACGATTACAATGTAAGAGATAAATTTGAAAATGTAACTATAACCGTTCCGCCTGCAATAGTTTTAGGAACAGATGTATTCGATCAGTTTCTTGATGAGAATAATCTGCGTGAGTTTGCACTTAATTGTAATGATGATAAAGAGATAACCAAAAAATTTTTAGAAGCAGAAAGATTTCCTGAAGATGTTATCGGTGAACTTGCGGCATTTCTTGATATTATCCGTTCCCCGCTTGCAGTGCGTTCATCGAGTCTGCTTGAAGATTCACAGTATCATCCGTTTGCCGGAGTATATGAAACGTATATGCTGCCAAACAACCGCAGCAATCCGATGATAAGATTGAATGATCTTCTCAATACAATTAAAAGAGTTTATGCATCAACTTTTTACCAGGGAGCAAAAAATTATATCAGGGTGACATCGTACCGGTTAGAAGAAGAAAAGATGGCGATAATTATACAGAGAATGGTTGGCTCTGCATACGGAAACAAATTCTATCCGCATTTTTCCGGAGTCGCAAAATCGTACAACTTCTATCCGTTGTCACCGCAGAAATCCACAGACGGAATTGTATCAGCAGCACTCGGACTTGGTAAATGGGTTGTTGAGGGCGGTAACTCGGTAAGGTTTTGCCCTAAATATCCCACCGATCTTATACAATTCTATTCAACAAAAGAATCTCTCGATTCCAGTCAACGTGCATTTTTTGCATTAAGGTTAGATGAAGTTGATACGTTTGAAGAAATTACTCACGATACTTTAGTAGAACAATTCCAGCTTAATATTTCAGAAGATGACGGAACACTGACTCACGTAGGGGCAACATACTCACATGAGAACAATGCAATTTATGAAGGCCTTTCAAGACAAGGAATAAGAGTTGTTACTTTCGGTCCGGTGTTAAAAAATAAAATGTTTCCGCTTGCAGAAATTCTCGACCTACTGCTTGACATGGGAACATGGGGAATGGGAACACCGGTTGAAATTGAGTTTGCGGTTAATATGAATTCTGCAAAAGGTAAAAAGCGGGAATTTGGAATGCTGCAGATGCGTCCTTTGGTTGTCAGTCACGAAGTGGAAGATCTTGATCTTACATCATTTAAGGATGAAGAATTAATATGTAAGAGTCAGCAGGTTCTTGGCAACGGAATAATAAACGACATTTATGATATTGTTTTTGTTGATTACAATAATTTTGACAGATCGAAAAGCCGTGAAGTTGCTGCCGAGGTTGCATCATTTAACAATAAATTAATTAATGAAGGAAGACCTTATCTGCTTGTAGGTGTAGGCCGATGGGGATCTTTGGATCCGTGGCTCGGCATACCGGTCGGGTGGGAACAGATTGCCGGTGCACGTGCAATTATTGAAACAAGTTTTAAAGAACTTTCTGTTGAACCATCACAAGGTTCACATTTTTTCCAGAACATAACTTCTTTTATGATAGGGTATTTCACTATAAATACAATTCATAATAATGGTTATGTTGCATGGGATTGGCTATTAAATCAGAAAGCACTTGAAGCAAAAAATTTTACAAGGCTGATTCGTTTTAAAAAACCTGTAGTGGTTAAAATGAACGGACACCAGAACAAAGGAATAATATTGAAGCCGGAGGTATAAATTGGTTCAGAATGATCCTAAGCAAAAAAATCTGATACCGGATGCATGCCCGCACTGCGGGTTCAAACTAACTCCATGGCAGCAGGTACTGCTTGGAGTTGACCGGGCATTGGTTTGTAAAAATTGCTGGTACCGGATAATTCTTGATGTTGAAATGCCTGAAGAAAAAAATCCTGATTCAGAAAAACCAAAGGGCGAGGAGAAATAAATGGAATCATACAATTCATTCAGTGTTGCCCGTCAGCAAATAAATGAAGCTGCAAAAATCTTAAACTTAGATAAAGCTACCCTGGAGCTTTTAATCACACCGCAGCTTGAAACAAACTTCACGCTTCCTGTAAAAATGGATAATGGTGATGTTAAAATATTTCAGGCATACAGAATTCAATACAACCATGCGAGAGGTCCGGCTAAGGGCGGAATACGTTTTCATCCGGATGAAACTGTTGATACCATCCGCGCACTTGCCTGCTGGATGACTTGGAAAACAGCAGTTGTTGATCTACCTCTTGGCGGAGGTAAAGGCGGTGTAAAGTGCGATCCTAAATCTATGAGTGAACGTGAACTCGAAAGACTTTCACGGGCATATGTAAGAGCAATCTCTCCCCTGCTTGGTGTTGATATTGATATACCTGCACCTGATGTTTATACCAATCCGCAGACAATGGCGTGGATGATGGATGAATGGGAAAAAATTAATTGGAGACATTCGCCCGGAGTTTTTACTGATAAACCTCAGCAGATTGGCGGAACGGAAGGCAGACGAGATGCAACTGCAAGAGGCGGTGTTATTACAGTGCGTGAAGCATGCAGGGTTTGGGGATTTGATCCGACAAAGGAATATGCAATACAGGGATTCGGAAATGCCGGTCAGCGTGCTGCACTTCTTCATAAAGAAATACTCGGAGGAGGAAACCTTGTTGCTGTAAGCGATTCACGTGGTGCAATCTATAATAAAGATGGTTTCGATCCATTAGAACTTGTTCAGCATAAATTAAAAACCGGAAGTGTGTTAAATTTTCCCGGATCAAAAGTTATTCCTCAAAACGATCTGCTTGAACTGGACGTTGAAGTACTCTATCCCGCTGCTCTTGAAAATGCTATAACTTCTGATAATGCAGATAAGATAAAAGCAAGAATAGTCTGTGAATTAGCAAACGGACCAACTACACCTGAAGCTGATCTTATACTATACAAAAACGGAGTGCATGTTATTCCCGATATCCTTGGCAGTGCCGGCGGAGTAACTGTTTCTTACTTCGAAATGGTTCAGGATAAATACACATATTTCTGGGAAGAAGATGTTGTGCATCAAAGACTTGATAAAAAACTTACTCAGGCTTATCATCGTGTTCAGGAAGCAATAAGAGAAAAGAATGTTCATCCCAGACTTGCTGCAATGGTTGTAGGCGTTGCACGCGTTGCCGAAGCCTGCAAACTGCGCGGATGGGTTTAATATCTTTAAGAGACATTAATATGAAGCAATTCATTACAATAATTACCGTTTTACTGTTAGCGCTGCTTAACTTTTCATGTAAAGATGAAGTAATTCAAACAGATGTTGTAATTACTGCCGCTACTAATAAATCAAATTATAATCCGGGTGAACTAATAACTGTTAATGTTAAGAATTTCACTCATAAAACTATCTATATAAATCAATGCGGCGAAAAATTACATCCAAGCTTAGTAAGAATTGATTCATCCTCTTCAGGTGGAGGAAGTTTTACAATGGTTTGCAGACAATTAACAAGCTATGCGTTAAAACCAGGTGAATCAGTTTCTGATACACTCAGTTTTTTATTAACAGGCAGATACAAATTAAAATACTTATACGATTTTGAAAACATAATGCCGGAACTTTGCCGGGAAGAATTATACTCAAATGAATTTGATATTAAGTAATGAAGTATAAAAACCT
>JAWOIK010000137.1:0-3838 GCA_046484705.1 Ignavibacteriaceae bacterium
GATGCCATTATGACCGGGCTGGCCACACAGGCCCAGATGGGCAGCTACCTGACCGCCCTGCCGGCGATACAATAAGAACCAAAACTTATGGTGATTTGGGGACCGACAGATGCTTTGATATGATTTTAATTGATGAAGAATTTTTATTAATTGCTGCTACCAATTTTAATGATGTTACCGATGGTGATGCATCACTTCTATTAATCTATTCCGGGAATGAACCAACCGTTATTGATAATGAAAACGAAACTTTACCCCATGGATTTGTTTTATACTATGCTTATCCAAATCCTTTTAACCCGGTTACAACAATAAAATACAGCATCCCGAATGTAGGGACGGGGCTTGCCCTGTCCGTGTACCTCGCCATATTTGATATACTCGGTAATGAGATAACAACATTGGTAAACGAAGAAAAATCTGCCGGTATACATGAAGTTGAATTCAACGCATCTCATCTTTCAAGCGGAACATATTTCTACAGATTAAATGCAGTTGATAATACAACAGGCAAACAATTTTCAGAAACAAAAAAATTAATGCTTATAAAATGATATAATTGGATAGGTTAAACGCGGGGGCGATTCGGTGAATCGCCCCTGTATTGTGATGAAATGTTTTTCTTAATTATTTGATTAATACCATTTTTCTTGTTTGCAAATAATTTCCTGCTTGAATCCTATACAGATAAACACCTGAAGCAAGGTTATCCGCATCAAAAATTACCTGATGATATCCTGCAGCTCTTGGTTCATTCACTAACACAGCAACTTCACTGCCTAAAAGATCATAAACAACTAACTTTACCATGCCTTCTTCAGGTACCTGGTAATTTATTATTGTCGCCGGGTTGAATGGATTAGGAAAGTTTTGTTTGAGTTCATATGTCAACGGCAGGTTAGAACCTGATTCATCTTCAACATTAACCGGACTGTCAGAGACATATGCAGTGATCATGATATTATATGTTACAGCAGGACTGCTAAGCGGTACCCAGCCGGTGCTTGTAAGATAAGAATAACTTCTATACTCTGATGGAGGAACAAACTGAATATCCATTCCAATACCCGGTGCCCCGGGAGAATTCTCAAGCCAGTTAATCACTACCCAGAAATCGCCATCTCTGAATTCCGGCGGATCCAAACCAGGGATAGTTTTGACAACTGTACTTAAACTGCCTGATGGATTGGAACCATTCACCCTATATGGACCGGCAACAAGTTTACCAGGTAATCCGGAACTATCAGTATGGATTGTGAAATCAAACGGATCGTCGCCGTTTGTTAGTGTTTCCATTTTTCTAACTATGGCAGGATAGGACTGCGGTGTAAAACGAACTGCAAATTTATTCTCTTCCCAACCGAAGCTTGGTACATAAAATCCGTCCCATAAACCATCATCATAACTGATTGGAGTAAGTGAAGGTTCTGCACAGGCAAAGTTGCCAAACGAGGGACTTATAGGTCCCGTCAAAGTATCCTGTCCTACAATTATAAAAGCATTCATCTTATATTCATACCATCCTCCGCATGCAACATCATCATCAAGGAATGTTTGTGTGCCGGAAGAAAATGAAGATAAAAAGTCATCGTTTTTGTAAAGATTAATTGTCGGAGATACAGGCAATGGATCATTATTTAAACCAAGAACAGGATCGGTCCAGTTAACTAACAAATCATTTCCCTGTCTTTCCACTGTTATATCTGAAGGGAATTGCGGAGGTGCAGTCAGCGAAACATCTATTCCTACATCACCAAAATAAAGCGGATTAAAAACTGTGTTCATTGTCTGCGGCCACCAGCCATTAAAGACTGCACTTTGATCAGGTAGCCTATCAATAATAAATGCACCTAAGCCGGGAGTTTTATCAGGACCAAAGACCTGAAGCTGGTATCCTTCCATAAATCCCATTGGTATTGCAACCTCACCCTGCATATAACCGTTAACATCAGAAAATGCTACTTCAGCTCCGGTAAGTGTGGTAATCTCAAATGTAACCAAATCTCTAAATCGCAGATCTGCACCTCCGGGATGCCAGTAAGCCCAGAAATTTCCTTCCTGAATAAACGGCGGACTGCTTTCGAATGTACCATTATTGTTGTCATCAAAGTACAAACCGAAGCCTTCATTATTATCAAGTGTAGGGTTCAGAAAATCTTCACCGGCTACGTAAAGCATATTAGTAACATCATCGAATTTAAAGTACATAAAGACAGAGCCTTGAGGTACAGGGTTTCCGTCGCCGTATCCGAATATATCGGAGATATCAATTTTTACTGCATCATCCCATTCACCTGCAGAAAGAATTCCATCTATAGTTGGTATTGATGCCTGTGGAGCATCTATTGCAAACGTTAAAAGTGTGTCGCTTACCCTGCCATGGGCTTCATTAGAATAAATACTCTGACCCACATCATTAAAAACATTGATGATATAATAATAATCCCTCAATGCAAAGACACTGGAGTCAGTATAATTATTTTGTAAGCCGGGAACACTTGCTATGCGTGTGTATGGCCCGCCTGCAACAACACTTCTGTAAACTGCAATACTATCTGCACCCGATGAAAATAAATCCGGTAAATCACCTGTGTTGTTTGTGTTGAACTTATCAATAATTCTAGTGGATGCTGCGGAATATTCAATCCGCGAAAGATCATCTCCAATAATTTTTGCAATTTCATTTTCTCTTTGAATATTGCGGAAGAGTGAACTCCATGATAACATAACAGCGTTGGGTATATTGGTTGATGCGGTTAATGCAGGCGGCTGCGTAGTAAAAGGATCTAATGAAAAATTAATACCGGTTGTGGTATTTCCTTCAGAAACAATAACACCTGTTGCTTCGCCAAAGTTATATCCCGGCTTTTCGGCAGAAACGGTATAAGTACCGGGCGGTATATTTTCAATTAAGTAGTCACCATTTGAATCTGTAATAGCACTTCGTGTAGTTCCTGAAGCTTTAACAATGACTCCGCTGTTATCACCTGTATTTGTTAAATTAACATTACCGCTAATGTTACCGCCGCCAAGTTCAATTTCAGATAAGTATATCCTACCTCCGTTTCCGAATTGGCGGGCATGTACTGCTTTACCTCCTGCAAAGACCCTCTTACCATCGTGACTGATATCAACGGTAAAGAATGAGCCGGGAGAAACTATTTCGAATGTCAGTTCACCAGTTTGAACATCAAACACGAACAAATCAGGTTTGATATGATTAAAATCTCCCCACGTAACTGCTGCAGCTACTCTTCCATCATCAGAAATAGCAATATCATCAACGAGATCTCCCGCACCTGTGTAAACCCATTTAGGAGTTCCGTCACCATAAGTATCAAACGCAATTACAGAACCATCATAAAAAGGTTCATTGGGCAGAAAGATTAAAGTACCGGCAACGATAATGCTTCCATCAGCGGATATATTAACCGACGATGCCCAGTTTGTAGATGTGCCGGCTGGAATACGGTACTGCCACAAAAGGTCATACTGCTGTGTTGCCTGGTTAAAATGTCTTGTTTGAACGAACCCGCTGTTATCGGCAGTAACAATAACACTTCCATCGCCGCTGATTCCGGCAGGCGATTCTGTATTATCTACAAAATGATCCCATATTAAATTACCATCTGCACTGTTAAGCACATAAATATGATTACGACCATTAATAACTACTCTTGAACCCGAAGCAGAAATATTCACTCCTGCCCAGTTGGAAATTTGTGAGTTCGGAACATCTAACATCCAGCTTATTACCGGTGAAGTGCCTGATAAATCCAATGCGTATGCACGTGATATTGTTGCACTGCCAATTGCCTGTGCAAGAAAAACTACCAGG
>JAWOIK010000210.1:0-11914 GCA_046484705.1 Ignavibacteriaceae bacterium
GCCTGCTTAGCAGCTTCCTGTGCAAAATCGGAAAGATTCACGGAATCGGTTCTCATATATGATATTTTTCCGGCTTCATACAGTCTTTGTGCAACCATCATAGTTTTAGAAACAGAGAATCGCAGTTTTCTACTTGCTTCCTGCTGCAAAGTCGATGTTGTAAAAGGCGGTGCCGGAGTTTTCTTAAATGGCTTCTTTTCCAGACTTTCAACGGTGAACTCGGCATTCTTACATTTATTAAGAAACTCTTCTACTTCCTTTTCAGTTTTCAGGTATCCCGATAGTTCTGCTCTTAGTTCATTTTTCTTACCGGTTTCATCTTCAACTATAAATTGAGCAATAACTTTGAAACGGGATTCGGGTGTAAAAACATCAATCTCTCTTTCACGTTCAACAATTAATCTTACTGCAACTGACTGCACTCTTCCTGCAGAAAGTTTTGATTGAACTTTTCTCCAGAGTACGGCAGATATTTCAAATCCGACAAGCCGATCTAAAATTCTTCTTGCCTGCTGTGCATCAACTAGATTCATATCGATGTTTCTCGGATTTGCAATTGCTTCAAGCACAGCATTCTTTGTTATTTCGTTAAATACTATCCGTTTTATTTTTTGATCAGGAAGTTCGAGTGCTTCTTTAAGATGCCATGATATCGCTTCACCTTCACGGTCCTCATCGGTTGCAAGCCAGACTGTTTCAGCTTTTTTAGTAAGTTTCTGTAATTCATTAACTACTTTTTTCTTATCATCCGGAATTTTATAGACAGGAGTAAAATTATTTTCTATATCCACACCCTTATCTTTTTTTACAAGATCGCGTATGTGTCCATAACTTGAGGTTACTAAAAAGTCCTTACCCAAATAACCTTCAATAGTCTTTGCTTTAGCAGGCGATTCAACTATAACTATATTTTTTGACATAAATCCTTGTTTTTTTACAATTTTTGAAAAAGCGCCTGCAAATTAACCTAATCTATGGGCAAAATACAAAGTCAATCAGATA
This sequence comes from Ignavibacteriaceae bacterium, assembly GCA_046484705.1. Lineage (GTDB taxonomy): Bacteria > Bacteroidota > Ignavibacteria > Ignavibacteriales > Ignavibacteriaceae > JAGXRK01. The sequence goes on from JAWOIK010000210.1 coordinate 1,003, forward strand.
GGATGATGTATGGTGTGATGTAAATTAAGTCATAAAGGACGTTGTACTATCACATTGTATCTATAAGCATAATTGCTGTATGAAATAATTGCGGAACAGAATTACAGCTCCGGCATTTCAAACTTTCTATAGTTTGTAAGGATAAAACACGACTCACGTCATTCATTTAAATTGGTTACTAACAAGAAAAGAACTAGTATCCTCTTTTCAGTACTTTATCCATATCTGACTTAATCATTATCTGAACCAGGTCTTCAAACTTTGTTTTTGCTTTCCAGCCAAGAAGTTTTTCCGCTTTCCTTGGATCACCGATTAATAAGTCAACTTCTGTGGGGCGATAGTAATTTGGATTTACAGTTACAACTTCTTGTCCTGATTTTAAACTGCCGCTAAAATCAAATTTATAATGTTTACTGTTTAAACTATAATCAATTAATGATTTGGCTTTTTCAAAATCTATAGATTTTATTATTCCTTTTTCATCAACTCCACTGCCTTTCCATTTAAGTTCAATTCCAAGGTGATTAAATGAATGGATAACAAATTCTCTTACGGTTTGAGTTTCCCCGGTTGCAAGAACGAAATCTTCACCAGTTTTATGCTGTAAAATTCTCCACATTCCTTCACAATATTCGGGCGCATAACCCCAATCCCGTTTCGCATCTAGGTTGCCAAGTGAAAGATTTGACTGCAGTCCGGCGGCTATTCTTGCTGCAGCTCTCGTTATTTTTCTTGTTACAAATGTTTCACCCCGTTTGGGTGATTCGTGATTGAATAATATTCCATTACATGCGAATATATTATAGGCTTCACGGTAATTTACTATTATCCAGTAACCATAAAGTTTTGCAACTCCATATGGTGAGCGCGGATAAAAAGGAGTTTTTTCACTTTGAGGAACTTCCTGAACTTTTCCGAACAATTCGCTTGTTGATGCCTGATAGAATTTAACTTTACGTAAACCGACTTCTCTTATCGCGTCAAGAAATCTCAACGTGCCAAGCGCATCTACCTGGGCGGTGTAATCCGGAAGTTCAAATGATACTTTAACATGACTTTGCGCCGCCAAGTTATAAATTTCATCCGGCTGAATTTTTTCAAGCAGCCTGTTCAAGTTGCTTGTATCAACAAGGTCGCCATAATGAAGAAATAATTTTTTATTTAATACTTCGGGGTTTTCATATAGATGATCAATTCTCCCGGTATTAAAGGAACTGCTTCTTCTTATAATTCCGTGAACTTCATATCCTTTTTCAAGCAGGATTTCAGTCAGGTAACTTCCGTCCTGTCCGGTTATACCGGTTATTAAAGCTTTTTTCATTAAATGTAATAAAGTTGTTATTGGTTGATGATTTAGAAATTTTAATTATTTGGAAACTGTTTCAAGATACCATTTATATGTTTTATCAATACCCTCTTTAAGTTCTGTTTTATACTTCCACCCTAAGGAATTTATTCTTGAAACATCCATAAGTTTTCTCGGTGTTCCGTCAGGTTTAGAACTATCATATTCAATTACCCCTCTGTAATCAATTACATCCGAAATTAATATGGCTAATTCAGATATTGTTAAATCAATTCCGGTTCCGATATTTAGCTGTGAAATTCCCTTTTCATACAAATCACTTGCATTAATATTTTCCATCATAAATACAATTGCATCAGCAAGATCCTCTACATACATAAACTCACGCATTGGTTTGCCGGAACCCCAGATTGTAACAGATGGTAAATTGTTCTGTTTCGCTTCATGTATCTTTCTCATTAGTGCCGGAAGAACATGAGAAGTTTTTAAATCAAAGTTATCATTTGGTCCATACATATTTGTAGGCATGGCAGAATAAAAGTTACAGCCATACTGTTTAAAGTAACTTTCAGAGAGTTTTATACCTGCTATTTTGGCTATTGCATACGGCTCGTTAGTGTATTCAAGATATCCGGATAAAAGATACTCTTCCTTCAAAGGCTGTGCAGCCAGCTTTGGATAAATACAGGAGCTTCCCAGAAAAATTAATTTTTCAACTTTATTTATGTAAGATGCATGAATAAGATTAGTCTGGATCATCAGGTTATCATAAATAAATTCTGCGCGGAAAGTATTGTTTGCTAAAATACCGCCGACTTTAGCTGCAGCAATTATAACAACTTCCGGTTTTTCAGATTCAAAAAAATTATTAACAGCCGACTGGTTTCTCAGGTCTAACTCTCTTAAATCTCTTAAAATAAGATTGTTATAATTCTGCTTTTGCAATTCTCTTGTAATAGCTGAACCAACCATTCCATTGTGTCCTGCTAAATAGATTTTTTTATTTTTTAAATTACTACTCATTCTTATAAACCATAATAAACAGATAAATAAAATTCATCAAGTGTTTTGTCTACAAAGCTCATATCTTCCTGCTGAATTGAAGATTTAATCGTTTGAAATTCAATTTTGGCAAACAACTCGTGTAAAAATTCATATTGAACAGATGCGCCAAGGTACGAATGATTTTTTCTTAACCCGAAAAGGAACGGCGGCTGCGGCTGAATAAATATTCCTGTAATATCGTCCTGTTCACCTTTCCTGATATATTGTCCAAAAACCTTAGCTTTTAATCCTCTCATAAATCTGTATTCCAGTGAAGCATAAATCTGATCGGCATTACTACCCATCCAATGACCAAGAATATGAGAAGTACTTTTATATGTGGTTGTAGATATATAATGTTCATACACGTACGGGTAAATTTTTGTAAACTCAAGAGCAAAAGTTAAATTGTTAACCGGCAGGTCAACAACTGAAGCACCAAATGAAAACCCGAATTGATTACGCTGTCTGTAGGAATTGAATAGATGTGTAAAGGTTATCTCATCAATAAACACAGTTCCATACAAATGAGTATTTGGAATATGATTCCTTGAGCTGACTGAACCATAAAACTGGGCATTGCTTCCCGCAGCGTTAAAATTTCTGCTGAGATAATGATCTGCCAGCCTGAAAAACATTATTGGAATTAAATAAGAAATTTCCAACCGATCACTATAAACAACTGATTCACCTAATGATAAACTCAAACCCTTCAGGGGTTTTACAGTAATGCTATGCGTGGCAAGATACTTATTCCTGAACCCGAATCGCTGGTTTGCAAAGATTGAATAGTAAATATCAGATGAATCAATTACATCTGAAGCAAGCCAGGCATGAATATAATTGAAGGAAAACCATTCAACCGGATTAATATCTAATCTTACAAAAGGAAATGAAGGTGCTTTTTGTGAAAGAACCACTTTACCGCTTTCACCATAACCCCATTCCAAAAAATCTTTACCTACTGCCGCGTTACCCCATTTCCAGTTCAAAGCTATTACTGTTTTAGCTTCACTGTATTCAACTTTATTTCTACTATAATTAGGGATGTTCGCATCGCTCTTTTCATTTGTTCCCGTAATTGGAGTAAAACTTTTAAACTTATCTATCGTTTCCCCTGATTCAGCATTATCTCTGAAATCGAAACTTAGTCCCAGGTAATCTGACAAATATCCATATGTATATACGCCATTCCAGGTATGTGTTAGTTTATTCTGGTCTCGCGAACCTATCTTATAACCTAAAATAGGACTTACGTTAAAACTGAACAACTCGTCAGCATATGAAAACAATCTCATCCTTCCGCCGTGATCATAACCGGCAACAGTTAATTCTTCTTCTGTTATTTTTTCATTCCTTATGAATTTTAACTCACGATCAAAATCCATTATATAAAATTTCAGCTCATCATGTTCTAATAATGTAAGTGCCTGTTGATTGTTATTAAGATCATCTAATTTTTCAGCAATATAAATTCTGCTTAAAGGTTTAACCTGGTCGTCGAACTCAATTACCCCCTTTTGAGCTAATCGGGAAAGATATTGATATACATCCCGGTGCAGCGGCTCAAAAACTACCTGAGCAAATAAAGACGAACTAATTAATAATAATAGCGATGCTAAGAATAATTTCATCCGGATAATTATTTGTTTATAAATTCAGAAATTTTATCAACAACGTACTTTATCTGATCGTCACTTAGCTCCGGATAAATCGGTAATGCTATTGAAGTATCAGCGCAAAATTCTGAAACAGGGAAATCACCCTTTTTATTTCCAAGATCAGCAAAACATTCCTGAAGATGAAATGGAACAGGATAATAAATTTCTGTTGCGATATCATTTTTTGTTAAGTACTCTCTTAAAGCATCACGCTCTTCAACCCGGATTATATATTGATTATAAATATGATAATTGGGGACCGTTGAAGAAAGATTTTCATAAACAGCTTTCGGAAGCAGTACTTTATTATTAGTATCAAATTTTGTTCTGCCTGTCTGATCCGCTAAACCTGCGGCTACGAACAGTTCAGTATAAAGAGAAGCATTTTCTCTTCGTTTCTTTGACCAGGCATTTAAGTAAGGAAGTTTAACACTTACTACCACTGCCTGAATTGCATCCAACCTGAAATTTCCACCGATTACTTTATGATAATATTTTGGTTCACCGCCATGAACTCTTTTAATGGTGAGAATTTTTGCAAGTTCATCATCATTAGTTGTTATAAGCCCTCCGTCACCAAAACAGCCAAGATTTTTACTTGGAAAAAAAGAATAACACCCTATGTGTCCAATACTACCAACACATCTTCCATCTTTATACTGGGTACCAATTGCCTGGGCTGCATCTTCAATAACGAACAGATTATGTTCTCCGGCAATTTTCATGATCTCATCCATATCAGCACTTTGCCCATATAAATGAACGGGTATAATTGCCCTTGTCCTGGAAGTAATTTTTCTTTTGATATCTTCTACATCAATATTAAAAGTGATGGGGTCACACTCTGTAAGAACCGGAATTGCATTCAATCTTGAAACCACACCAGCGGTTGCAAAAAATGAATATGTCGGTACAATTACTTCATCACCGGGCTGAATATCGAGAGCCATCAGGGCAAGTAAAAGTGCGTCTGTTCCTGATGAAACACCTATTGCATGTTTTACTCCTAAATATTCTGCACAGGCTTCTTCCATTTTTTTTACTTCAGGTCCAAGAATAAAATACTGCGATTCAGCGACCTTTAAAATTGCTTCATCTAATTCTTTTTTTAGTGACTGATACTGCGGTTTAAGATCTAATAACGGGACTTTCATAATTTTCCTTTTATACGACGATTTATTTTATAATTTGTGTTGTGGAGTTTGAATAGACTAATAAACAAAATCTTTGTCAATTTCTTTGAACTTTTTTGCATTAAGGTCTTTTTCTGAAACTATCGGATGATCAATTTTCCAATCTATATTTATATCTTCATCATTATAAATAATTGATCTTTCATGATCCTTATTGTAAACCTTTGTGCATTTATATGAAAAAATTGTTTCTTCAGAAAGCACGGAAAAGCCATGCGCAAAACCGGGCGGTATCCAAACAATAAAATGATTTTCTTCCGAAAGTTCCACAGCATAATGTTTGCCGAAAGTTGGGGAGCCAAACCTGATATCAACTGCAACATCAAGCACTTTACCTTGAAGAACCTGACACAGTTTCCCCTGGGCAAATTCACCTACCTGGTAATGTAATCCTCTTATAGTTGACTTTTTCGATTTGGAGATATTATCCTGGATAAATTCCGGATTGAGTCCGATTTCTTTCCATTTATTTTTATTGAATGATTCAAAAAAATATCCTCTGCTGTCACCAAAAACTTTTGGCTTAATCAGTACAAGTCCTGGTATAAATGTTTTTACTGTTTCCATAATTTGAGATCTATAAATTTTCCTTGAATATCTTTTCCAGATAATCCCTGTACATTGATTGGGGAATTGTCTCAATTAATTCTTTAAACTGTTCTTGCGAGATAAAGCCCTTATGATAAGCAATCTCTTCGATGCAGGCTACTTTCAATCCCTGCCGGTCTTCAATAACACCAAAAAAATTTGAAGCCTGCAGTAATGCTTCAGGAGTTCCTGTATCAAGCCATGCAACACCCCTGCCTATTTTTTCAACTTTTAAAAGTCCTTTTTGGAGATATGCTTTGTTAACATCCGTAATCTCTAATTCACCTCTTTCTGATGGTTTAAGATTTTTTGATATGGAAATAACATTATTATCATAGATATACAATCCGGGTACAGCATAATGAGATTTGGGCCGGATTGGTTTTTCTTCAATAGAAAGGGCCTTACCATTATCATCAAACTCTACAATGCCATAACGCTGAGGATCATTAACCTGGTATCCGAAAATTACTGCACCTTCTTTCATTTTTAGAGAATCATAAAAAAACTCAAGGTATCCGTAAAAAATATTATCACCAAGTATAAGAGTAACATTATCGTTACCGATAAAATCTTCCCCGAGTATAAATGCCTCGGCAATACCTTTTGGTGCTTCCTGAATTTTGTATTCTATATTTAATCCTATTTGTGAACCGCTATTAAATAATTGTTTGTAAAGGGGAATTGTTTCCTTATTTGAAATGATAAGGATATCTTTTATTCCTCCAAGCATAAGAATTGATAATGGATAATAAATAAGCGGCTTATCATAAATCAGTGAAAGCTGCTTACTGTAAACCTTTGTTATCGGGTAGAGGCGGGAGCCTGAACCTCCGGCAAGAATGATTCCTTTCACAAACAAATCCTGTTTTTAATTAAATAATAGCGCAAATATAAAAAGATTATAGCAAAGGTTAAGAAGAAAATTAAAGTAGTTTTCCGCTTAATATAAAAAGAGCAACAGTAAAATAAATCATCAGCCCAGTAACATCCACCAGGGTTGAAACAAGAGGTGCCGAAGAGGTTGCTGGGTCAATTCCAAATTTCTTAAGAATGAATGGAAGCATAGATCCGGCAATATTTCCCCACAATACTATTCCTATAAGTGATATGCCCACTGTTAAAGCTATTAAAGTTAAGTATGACTCAATAGCAGTTGAAAATTGAGAAATTACCACAACTTGTAAAAAACCTATCAGTCCAAGTACAAAGCCCATTGCCAAACCGGTAAATATTTCCCTGCGCATAATTTGCCACCAGTCTCTTATTGTAATTTCTCCCAACGCCATTGCACGAACAACTAACGTAGCTGCCTGTGAACCGGAATTACCTCCGCTGGATATTAACATGGGTACAAAAAGAGCAAGTGCCGCGACCTTTAATAATTCATCTTCAAAAAATCCCATTGCTAATGCAGTTAATGATTGTCCGATTAATAGTAATGAAAGCCAGGGGACTCTTTTTTTGATTATGGATAAAACAGGTATATCGGGATAGGGATCATCAAGAGCTTCAATAGCAGACAGTTTGTGAATATCTTCGGTGGCTTCCTCTTCAGCAACATCCAGAACATCATCTACGGTTACTATACCCAAAAGTATTCCGGATTTATCAACTACCGGAAGAGCAACTCTGTCATATTTTTTAAATAGTTCAACAGCAACTTCCTGATCATCATTTACATTCAATGCAACAAAGTTTTCATTCATCAGATCCCGCACGGGTGATTCTAATGGTGCCAGCAGAAATTCTCTTATTTTTATATCATCAATCAGCTTTTCTTTTTCATCAACAATGTAAACTATATTAAGTGTTTCTTTGTCTTCGCCATGAACTCTGATGTAATCTAAAACCTGCTGAACAGTCATATCCGGTTTTGCCGCAATATAGTCGGGAGTCATTAACCTTCCGACGCTGTTTTCCGGATATCCAAGCAAGGCATTTGCAACAGCTCTTTCATCATGCGAAAGAAGTTGAATCAATTGTCGGGCTGCATAGCTTGGCATTTCTTCAAAAAGAGCAGTTCTGTCATCGGGAGACATTTCGTTTAATATTGCTGCTGCTTCCTCCTTACCCATGGCTTTAATCAACGCTTCCTGGGTATCAAAATCCAAATGCTCGAAAGTATCCGCTGCCAGTTCGTTATGAAGAAGTCTGAATACAATTACCTGTTCATGGTCGGGAAGATCAACAATAAGTTCTGCAATATCGGCGGGGGTCCATTCGGTTAAAATCTCCTTTAGAACACCAAGCTGTCTCTCGGCAATAAGAGACTGAATTTCTGGTTGTAGTAGACGGCTCAGCATTGGAGATTCCATAATTATAGTACTATTTTCTACATTTTTCTTACAATAATTTTAACTTTGTTTTGTGAGTAAATATTTTTACTCCGCTTGGCAAAATAGAAATATTCTATGTTAATATGAATTGAAAAGAACAGTAAATTTTTTATAAGTCCTTACTATGATCAATATAATTGCAGATGAAAATCTTGCCTATCCCGTTGAATTGTTTTCACAATTTGGGAATGTGCAATTAGTAAATGGTCGCAAGATCACAAATTCAATATTAACAAATGCCGATGCGTTGATGATCCGTTCGGTTACAAATGTAAATGCTGCTTTGGTTGAAAATACAAAAATAAAATTTGTTGGAACCGCAACAATTGGTACCGATCATATAGACATAGATTATCTTAAATCAAAAGGTGTTGCTTTTGCTAATGCTCCTGGCTGCAATTCTTATGCTGTTGCCGAATATGTAACTGCGTCTTTAATCTATACCGCGGTCAAAAATAAATTTTCCTTAAAAGATAAGACAATTGGTGTTGTTGGTATTGGAAATGTCGGCAGTAAAGTAGCACGTTTTTGTGAAGCCTTAGGAATGAATGTGTTGAAAAATGATCCTCCTCTTTTTAAGCAGGGAAAATTAAGTGATTCTATGCCCTTGAATCGTCTGCTGGATTCAGATATAATATCTCTGCATGTTCCATTAACATTTGAAGGGGAAGATAAAACATATCATTTGTTCGATGAAGAAAAACTAGGCTTACTTAAAAGCAATACTCTATTGATTAATACTTCACGCGGAGCTGTAATTGATAATGAGGCATTGACCCGAATTACAAATAAGAAAAAACTAAATGTAGTTCTGGATGTTTGGGAAAATGAACCGGATATACTTAACGATCTGGTCAATAATGTTTTAATCGGAACGCCGCATATAGCCGGATATACTTTAGAGGGCAAAGTAAACGGATCTATTATGATATTGAAAGCACTGGCAGATTTTCTCGGTAAGGAAAGTTCTGTTAGCATTAATCTTCCTGAAGTGATTGACAATTTGCATGATTATGATTTCTCCGGCAACAGCGAGGCAGAACTTTTTAAAATCATAAACAGGATTTACAACATAGGAGATGACCACAGTAAGCTGATTAGCATCAACTCTTTACCTGGCAAAGAGCGCGGAAGGTATTTTGACAAACTTAGAAAAGAATATCCGTTAAGAAGAGAATTTAACAACTATAAAGTTAAACTGAACATGCCTAAACCGGAAATTGAAAAGATGTTAAGAGATTTGCGGTTTACCGTATATGCAAGATAAATTCATATTCAAAATAGTTCAAACTTATTGCTTCCCATCCAATTTGAATTCAATCGGAATTATCATCTGAACTTTTACACGGGAACCTCTTTGTAACCCGGGTTTGAACCTTGTATAATAAACAGCAAGCCTTGCTGACTCATCAAGTAAAGGATGAACCGGTTCAACAACTTCAGCACTTGAAACTTCGCCTGATGTTTCAATAAATGCACGAATGTGTACCGTACCTTCTATTTTTTTGTCCCTGGCACCTTTAGGGTATGTTAGCCTTTTATAAATTGAACTCATCCCCCCAACAGGTTCCGGCATCACTTCTACGCTGTGGTAATATGCCGGATCATCTTCGTAATTAATATTTTCTTCCTGCTTCGGTGGTAATGAGAGCTCATCCTCCCTGCTGTTTCTCTGCTGCTGACGTTGTTTCCATTCTGCCAAATATTTTTGGTAATCCTCCTCACGATATTCACCGATCAGGAGAAACTCCTGTCCCATTCTCACACCTTCCACAAAAATTATATCTTCTACGTGATTGCCTGTTGAATCAAACCTGGAGACGGGACCCTCACGCTTTCCATTTTCAATATTAAAAAGCTCTTTCAAGACGCCGTTTGGAGAATATAGTTTGACAAGTCCATCCACCTTATCATTGACATAATTTCTTTCTTCTTTAATAGTTCCATCTTCATAAAAAAACTTTGCTTCTCCTTCACGTACTCCGTTTAAGTATGGAATTACAGATTCTACCTGACCGTTCTCATAATAGTTTTTTATTGTGTCCGTCTGAGCAAAAGAATTAAAAAAAACAGCACTTAAGATCACAGTGAAAATTAGCTTCATTAAATTATTTCTTCCGGGGTTATATAATTTGTATGCAAAAATATGATTCAATCCTGAGTAATAAGAGGCATAAAAACAGCTATTATAAAAATAATAATTGCAGTTCCGAAGAAGATATAACCAACAAGGTAATCGTACTGAAGTATGTTTAACTGGCCAAGCAAATAATGCCAGTCGTGATAAACCTTGTTGCCGCCAAGAAGCGGAAGTTTTCTTGCCTGTGCATCAGCGGCATAGACGGAAATATTTATAAAATTCTGCCCAAGCCATAAAAACGCGAACTGTACTCCGGTGCGATAATGATTTCTGAGAAAATACCATGCAATAAGAGAAGGCAGGATTATCTGCATTAAAGTGCCGCCGAGAGTATAAATAAATTTTCCGAAGAATTTGAAAAAAAGATGTCCTGCTTCATGAATTACAAGATCGATATTATCAAGCAATCCGTATTCGCCCCTGTTCAAAACCCAGTAGATCGCAACAGGCAGGATGATTATTGAAGGCATCCACCTTTTTATCTCATCCATTTTGGTATGCTCTTTTGCATACTTCAGACTAATTTTTGCTTCGTCTTCTAATTCCTTTGTAATTTTTTCTTCGGGCAATTGCATATAAAAATATTGATAAGTATTTTGGAAGCGAAATTAAGTATTGCTCACACCTAATACAATCACTTA